>JADGOT010000215.1 GCA_017882805.1 Glaciihabitans sp.
GTCATAGCGGGCCGTGGTCCCCGTCTCTTCAATAGGAGCGCCGTTCCCAGAACGGGCTCCTCGTTCCCTCACGGCAGGGAACGGGCACAAACCCGGCCACGGGCGCCCAGGCTCGTGGCCGGGCACTGTATCTCTATGTCTGGACGAAAACTCAGGCCGGCTGAGCCATCCAGCCACAATGCAAGTTGGTGGAGCGCACAGCCTGAGTTTTAGTGCCGACCGAGTCGCAGTTCAGCCGAGGACGTTGACTGCGATCACGCCATAGTTGGCCGTAGTTACTGTCGCTTCAATTGGAACCTCGTTCCCAAACCGGACTCCTCGTTCCCGCACGTCAGAGAACGGGCACTGTATTTTTTTGCGCGCCAAGTTCAGGATGGCGGCGGAGCCGAACGATGATTAGTGCACAGAACCCGGGGCCGTTGGCGCGAGACCAACCCGCGGCATTAGCCAGTCAGCCCCACGAGCAAGACCTATCGCGGCTGCGGCCCAGTCGTGGCTGGCGCCCGGAACGACGAACGTCGTGACGTGCATTCCCGCACGTCTGGCTGCCGCGGACAAGATCGGGAGAACGGGACCGTAACGCGAATCGTTGGCCCCGGTCGCAAAGAACGCCTCGGTGTGAGGGTATGGTCCGTGGCGTTTCATGATGGTGATTGGCTGCGCGAAGACATAGGCCGCGACGTCTCCGCGGAAGCCTCGAACGATTGTCGAATGCACTGACCCCAGCTCGGGTCCGTGCTGGCCCGAGACATCGATGAACGATCCGAATAGGTTCGGGTCTTTGGCTGCGAGCTGCACGGCGCACGTTCCACCCTCAGAGAACCCTGCGACGGTCCATGCGCGTGCGCCGGCCTCGATCCGAAAATGGGATTTCATCCACCGCCGCAGGTCGACGGTGAGGTAAGTGGCGCTGTTACCTAATGGGCCGTCGACGCACATGGGGTTGTTTGTTGGTGACCGGAGCTGGTCCGGGATCACGACGATCGGGGTCAACCCATGGTGCGAACGCGCGATGCGATTCAAGGTGGCGATGAAGTGACCGGCGTCGACGACGTTGTAAGGGGCAGCGCCGGGACCCTGACCCGACATGACGATCAGCACCGGAAGAGCCGGGGGATGCGGAACGAGCGCCGCCGGTGGTAAATAGACGATGGCCGGGCGAGGGTTGAAATGTGAGACCTTACCCGGAATGGAAACCGATCCGTACTCGCCTTTGTCGGGCATGCCGGCCGGTGCTACCCAGGATCGATACAGCGTGGATTCGAAGGTCTTTGCGTGCGCGGGCCGCCCAAAGGCCGCGAGGTTCAGCGTGGGGATGCTCGAGATTCCGAGTACATCTGAGACCTTCGGAAACAGGCCACCATCGCGGTTGATTGCGAGAACTCCCGCGAGGAAAAAACTGAGAATGGCTACCGCAGAGACGACTCGCATGATCCAGCCCCGGCGGATGATTGTGACCGCCGCCACCCCCAGCCCAGCAAAGGCAAGAATGGCCCAGCAACGGTCCACAGTGGTTGGCGGAACTCCAAGGATGCCCTCTTCATCACCAAACCACCAGGTCATGGCAACACCTAGTGCGGCGCCCAACAGTGCGCCAACCAGAACTAACTTTCTGTCCCGTCGATTGACCCAAATGAGCCACGCGGCGAAAATCACTGCCGCAGTGTCGACGCTGATGAGAGTCCACAGTGCGACCAGCGAGAATGTCAACAACCGAGGTTCCGCTCTCTCTTTGCGTGGCCACCCGTGACGCAGCGCTGTGCGGCACGCATGGAGCGCTCCGCTTGGGTTGAGTCAGTGCGCGAGCACAACTCGCAGCAATCTAACTCCCCACCCTCACCGCGACCTGAATATTCGGCATTTCGTTCCCACGCCGCTGGGCGGAATCGTGACCAGAACCAAACATTGGTCGTATGAACCGCAAATAGAGTTGTGGTGGGCTCCAACAATGGATTCCGCCTCACTCCAACCAAATTATTTGCCAATGTCGAATCCTCTGTTGCCGTATTTTCAGATCGGGACTGGCCGGCCGCTCATTGTGATCCCGGGACTGGTCGGTCGCCGCGGCGTGCCTGACCGATTGAGTCGCAGGATGCAACACCAGGAAGTCGCCCAGCTTTCGCAGTCCCGCGCGGTGTGGAGTATCGATCGCAGGCACGGTCTGGCTTCGGACACGCTGGTCCGCGACATCGCTCGCGACTACGCAGCAACGATTGCGAACTTGTTCAACGACCCGGTCGACATCGTGGGTGTCTCGACGGGTGGTGCCATCGCGCTGCAACTCGCAGTCGATGTCCCCGCGCTGGTGAACAGGCTGGTCATCGTCTCCTCCGCCTATCGACTGAGCGACAGCGGTCGAGCGACGCAACTCGAAATCGCGGACCGGTTGCGCCGCGGCCACTCGCGACGGGCCGCCGCGCTGTTCATCGCGAACACCGGTGCCACTCGAATACAGCGTTCGCTGCTCGGCGCCGCGGGAGCTCTCGCCCCCCGAATCGTTGTGGGACACAATGACCCTGACCTTCTTGCCACTCTGAACGCGGAGGATGCATTCAACCTCGGTGACCGAATCGGAATGATTGCGGCGCCGACCCTCATCGCCGGTGGCGAGAACGACCGGTTCTATGGAGCGGAACTGTTCGCCGAAACGGCCGAACGCATCCCTGGTTCCCGCTTGCGGATTTACCCGCGAGCGGGCCACATCAGCACCCACGGCAATCGTCGGCTCGTCCGAGACATTCTCGCGTTTCTTGGCGACCATGATGCGGATACTCGCCCTAACGGCCCAGCGAGCGGATGAATCGGACGGTCTCACGCGGCGACATCGACGGCACGTAGGTTCGCGCAAGCGCCACACCGATGGTCGGTAGCGCGAGGGAGTCGGGGTAGGCCATGTACACCGGTCGGAACTCGGGTTGAAACTTTCGTTTGAAGTTGAAGAGGGACTGGAAGCCGTACACCGGTTCGAGCCTGGTGCCGATGTAGCGAAGAAGTCGCGCGATGCTGGTGCTCTCGAGATCTGCTCCGCTGCCGCGAGTCAGGGGCGCGGTCGACAGACTGAGAAACTCGACGCCGTCGTCACGGAACCGCTCTGCAGCCCTCGCGATAAGAAACTCCATCACGCCGTTGGGTCCGCCGGGAACCCTGCGCATGAAATCGAGAGTCCACCCGACGATGTTGCCCTCGGAGAACGATGGCAACCAACTGGTGATGCCAACGATCCGCTCACTGGAGTCAATCGCGATCATCAGGCCGACCTCGTCGTCGCGAAGTTCGTCGATTCCACCAAGAGTGAATCCCATCTCGGGAAGTTCCTTCTCCGTGACCCAGAGTTCGGAGATCTCCTCGATCTGGCTCACATGGCGGGGAGTCAGCTCCGAGAACCGCGTCCAGACGGCGCGCACTCCCTCGCGCTCCGCTCGATTGATTGATGAACGGATGTCCTGCCATCGCTTGCCTGTCGGATTCCAGTCGGCGGGGTGGACGAGGGTCTCGTCGCCGATGACTACCGCCGTCAATCCCATCTCGACGCACGCGGCGGCAAACTCTGGTTGGATTCCGTAGTAGAACGGAATCCAGCCGTTGTCGTCACAGAATCGCGCAAATTCGGCGGTCGCCGCCAGGGCAGAATCCTGAAACCCAAATGGTTGCGACGTCGTGACTGCGACGCCGTTCACAACCCGGTACGCGACGACGGCGCGCCCGTCAGCCGAGAACCAGTAGTGATTGCCCTCCCACATTCCCCAGTAGGACAGCGATCCGCCGCCGCCAGACTTTAGCAGCGCCAGTGCCTTGGCTCGGCCCGAAAAAGCCTGCTGAGAGGGCCGGATCGTGATCACGAGAGCGCCGAGCACGATAGCGACCCAAAACACCGGTCCGATCCAGTCGGACACGATGACTGCAAGCAGACCGACCGGACGGAAAGTGAGCGGCTCGACCTTCAGGAATCCAACTGGAGCGAATCGATCCGGTAAGTCGAGGAGCAGATTAACGGGACGAACCTGCGGTCGAAATTCGCCGCGCGCAATCCAGCCCAGACTCACGTACATGGCGGACAGCACGATGAGGGTGGCGACCAGCCCCAGCAGGTAAAGCCGCACCGCTCGGGGGGAACTTCGGGTGGCGAAGTGCCGCATGTTTGCGAATACCACGATGGCGATCACGATGGGGAACGCCGTACAGATTGTGAGGTCGAGTGGCAGCTCCCATCGTGTGAGCAGAGACACTCTTGCCTCAGTCGGGTCGGGGACCAGCGGAATGAACCCGTAGAACAGCGCGGCCAGCCCCGACATCGCCAGATTCACCACGATCGCGAGCCAGGCGCCGAACCGGCGTCCCCGAAGCATCGCGAAGGCGGCGACCAGGAGTGCAACTAGCGGAAGCAGGGTCAGCAACACCGGCCCGACACCGTTGATTCGGTCAAGATTGATGCTGCGCAGACAGTTGGGAGCAGTCACCAAATCGATGCAACGGTCGAGCACGACTCGGGCGGAAGGACGGGCGTTTCCAAAGAGCAGGCCCAGTGGAGCCAGGGGACCGAGTCGTGGTGTACTCAGCAGCGTCACTGCGGGGCCCAGGCCGGTAATCGCGATCACCGCGGCGAGAAGCACTCGCGATTCGTGGTGCGAGCTCCGATGCCAGACCGCTGAACCGTCCGAAGGGCGAAAAGCGTATCCGAGCCCGAGCCCCGCAAGCGCGCCGCACAGTCGGTAAAGGTCTGCGGGCTGGCCAGAGTAGAGCAGAAACACGAGTGTGGTCGACAGGAGGATCACTCGCACGCGCCTCCGCCATAACCGTCCCGCGAAGGCCGTCGCAGTCATTGCGACTCCGACGATCGCCGTCACCGGATCAAGCGAGATGAAACCGATGACCTGGCGCGACCATGTCTCGCCGACAAGTGCACCGCACGCCTGGATCGTTATGCCGACCATCGCACCGAGACTCGCCGTGACCACGAACGCCAGCACCGTGCGCACGCTGCCCATCAATCGCTCAGACACTCCGACCAGTGTGGCGGCGGCGACGATCACAAAGAGCAGTTCGAAACCGCCCGGCGTTACGAAAACCGAGCTGAGGGGCGTCCACCATCGTCCGCGCACAACGACCTGGCCTAATCCTGTACCCAACTGCAGTCGCTGTTCAGCCGTAGGGCCACGTAGTCCATGAGTGAGTACCGCGCCGCCGATAAGAGCGGCGGTCAGTGCGATCGTGAAGGCACTGCGTCGCAGTGTCAACTTAACCAAGGGCATCCGTTTCCACTCGAAATGCAGTGCGCGCGCCGCTGGGCGTGACAGCCCGTTGAGGGACCCCTCTCAACACCCGCCATTGGACCATCGACATCATTATGGCCGAGATGAGTACCGCTCAGCATCGTAGAAGGCCCCGAATCGCCGACTCACAACAAACTCGCTGCCGGTACGGGGCGTAATTTCAGAAATGGAGGTAGCGAGTGACTTATTCTCGTAGAATTCGAGACGCATACATTCAGTTGGTGTGACGTTCGACCGCCACCCCAATCGGAACGGAATCGCAGTTGGTAGATGATCACCGCGCCCCAACCGTCCCGCGTCCTCAGAATGTCTTCCCTCTGCGTTTGGATCCGCGCGCGTCGGACCCATCCGAGTTGCCGTCGGGCGTGCACGATTCAGTCCTGCGCCGCCGTGCGCCGCTTTTCGTTGGTCTCGGCATCGTCGCGGTGGCCATCGTCGCTGCTGTCTCCCTGTCAACCCTTGCGTGGACCGGGCCGAATCGTTCAGCTGAAGCCGCGGGCATTCTGCGCATCCAAATCATCGGTGGCGCAACGCAACTCATCAGCTACCTGATCGCACTCGCATTTCTTATATTCCTGGTTGCGCGACGCCCCAGCCGGCGGCGCGTCCTCGTGGCCTCGATCGCCCTTGCTTCCGGCGCGCTAGCTGCGGGTGTGGTTCTTACCGTGGTCTCCGCAACAAATGCTCTCGGGGTAGCGTTGAGCGCCACGAGCTCAGCATGGGTGATTGCAGGCTTCGCCGGCATTGCCCTCGGAATTGCCAGCTTCTGGTCGATGCGTGGATGGCGCACAATCGGGGTCGCCTTCGCGATCGTGTCATTCGTTGTGGCTGGGACACTCGGCGTCAACGCCGACTTCGGGCTCGACCCGACCGTTGGCGCACTGGCTGGGGTCTCCACTCTGAACGTAGTAACGGTGCCCGTGGTCACCGCAACTCCGCACCCGATCCCGACCGTGCTCGATGGCGGGGCGCTCTGGGCAAACTGGGTGGCGCCAAAGGATATGCCCGCACAGGGCACAACGAGTCAGGTGCAAATACCCGGTGTGATTTCAGGATTCACCGCCCGTCCCTCTGGGCTGTATCTACCACCCGCGGCGCTGGTCAAGAACCCGCCCGCGCTTCCGCTGGTCATCATGATGATGGGCCAACCCGGCAATCCGGACCCCTCGTTCCAGGCGGCAATCCTGGACCAGTTTGCGTCGCGGCACGCGGGTTTGGCGCCCATCGTGCTGGTTGCCGATCAGGTGGGAAATCCCGCCGTGGACACGCTGTGTCTGAACACGACGCGGCACGGGAACTCCGAAACATACATCACGCAGGATGTGGTCAATTGGGCGAAGTTACACTTGCACGTTCTTCCTGATCCTGCCCATTGGACGATCGCCGGATACTCGAACGGCGGGGAGTGTGCGGTGTCGTTTGGAGCGAAATACCCAAACATCTGGCAAAACGTTCTCGATATTTCGGGGGAGGAGTATCCGGGTTCCGACCAATCCGCAGCGGTGTTGGCGAGCGTGTTTCGGGGAAACGGGAGCGCGTATCGGGCGACCTGGCCGGTGAACATCCTCGCTGCCGGCAGCTATCCCGACACGGTTGGCATATTTACAGTCGGGTCGAATGATTATGGCTATCGAAAGCAGGCGCTACTTGTGTCGGCTGCAGCGACCGCGGCTCACTGGAAGACGACCTACTTCGAGGTGCTCAACGGTGGCCATGTGCTCGGGGCGCTGAACGGCGGTCTCGCCGAGGGCTACAAGGTCCTGTATCCCCGTCTCGGGCTGTCGGACCCGGCCACCGTCCCGTAGCTCGAGCAGTCAGCTCGGTCTAAGTTCAGCGGTGGTCAACCGAGGACGATGTCCACCTTGTTGGGGTTGCCCTTCAGAATGGCCTGCTTGACCTCGGAAATCGCCTTGGTGACCTCGATGCCGCGGGGGCAGGCATCCGTGCAGTTGAAGGTCGTGCGGCAACGCCATACTCCCTCTTTGTCGTTCAGTATGTCGAGGCGCACCTGGGCACCCTCGTCGCGGGAGTCGAAGATGAAGCGGTGCGCGTTCACGATGGCGGCTGGACCGAAGTACTGGCCGTCCGTCCAGAAGACCGGGCAGCTCGAAGTGCAGGCAGCACAGAGAATGCACTTGGTCGTGTCATCGAAGCGCTCGCGCTGGGCAACCGACTGCAGGCGCTCCTTGTCGGGCTTCGACGACGCGATGAGGAACGGCTGGACCGCCTTGAACGACTCAAAGAACGGGTCCATGTTGACGATGAGGTCTTTCTCGAGCGGAAGGCCCTTGATCGCCTCGACGTAGATGGGCTTTGAGATGTCCAGGTCTTTCAGCAGCGTCTTGCAGGCGAGCCGGTTGCGGCCGTTGATGCGCATCGCGTCCGAGCCACAGACGCCGTGAGCACAACTGCGGCGGAACGACAGCGAGCCATCCTGCTCCCACTTGATCTTGTGGAGCGCGTCGAGCACGCGGTCGGTGCCATACATCTGCAGGTCGAAGTCCTGCCAGTACGGCTCGGCGTCCACATCCGGGTCGTAGCGACGAACGATCAGGGTCACCGTGAAGCTCGGAACTTCGGGCGCCGCGCTGGGGGTGCCTTCGAGCGTTGCTGTGGTCATTGCCCTAGTACTTTCTTTCCATCGGTGGGTAGTTCGTGATTACGACCGGTTTCCAGCCCAGTGTGATGTGCTCGCCCGCATCCGCGGATTCGGGGTCGCCGGTGCGGTACGCCATGGTGTGCACCAAGAAGTTCTTGTCGTCGCGCTTCGGGTAGTCCTCGCGCATGTGACCGCCGCGCGACTCGTGCCTCGATCGCGCCGAGTAGACGAGCACCTCGGCCAGGTCGAGAAGGAACCCAAGCTCGACCGCTTCGAGCAGGTCGGTGTTGTACCTCTTGCCCTTGTCTTGGATGCGGATGTTCTTGTAGCGGGCCCGCAGGTGCTCGATGAGGTCGGTGACCTCTTTGAGGCTCTCCTCCGTGCGGAAGATCTGCGCGTTGCGGTCCATCGAGTCTTGTAGTTCCTTGCGGATAACCGCAATGCGCTCGCTTCCGTCGCCCGCGCGAACGCTATCGAGGAGATCGCGGATGCCCTTGGCCGGATCCTTCGGTAGCGGTACCCACGGTGCGGTCTTCACATACTTGACGGCGTTCTGTCCGGCACGCTTGCCGAACACGTTGATGTCGAGAAGCGAGTTCGTGCCGAGACGGTTCGACCCGTGCACGCTCACGCACGCGCACTCGCCCGCCGCGTAGAGCCCGGCCACGACATCCGTGTTGTTGCGTAACACCTCGGCGTTGTTGTTGGTCGGGATGCCGCCCATCGCGTAGTGGGCCGTCGGCAGAACGGGCACTGGCTCGGTATACGGCTCGACGCCCAGGTAGGTGCGGGCGAACTCGGTGATGTCGGGAAGCTTTTCGTCGATGACCGCAGGCTCGAGGTGGGTGATGTCGAGGTAGAGGTAGTCCTTGTTTGGGCCGGCTCCGCGGCCCTCGCGGATCTCGAGCGCCATCGAGCGCGCAACGATGTCTCGTGGCGCCAGGTCTTTCAGGGTGGGCGTGTAGCGCTCCATGAATCGCTCGCCGCTGGCGTTGCGCAGGATCGCGCCCTCGCCTCGGGCGGCCTCCGAGAGCAGGATGCCCAGCCCCGCCAGCCCGGTCGGGTGGAACTGAAAGAACTCCATGTCCTCGAGCGGGAGACCCTTGCGCCAGATGATGCCGACGCCATCACCGGTGAGGGTGTGCGCATTGGAAGTTGTCTTGAAGATCTTGCCGAAGCCGCCGGTCGCAAAGATCACGGCCTTGCCCTGAAACACGTGCAGGTCGCCGGTCGCGAGTTCGTACGCCACGACACCGGACGGCACCTCTTTGCCGTTCACCTTTGACATGACCATGTCGAGCACGTAGTACTCGTTGAAGAAGTTGATGCCAAGGCGCACGCAGTTCTGGAAGAGCGTCTGCAGGATCATGTGACCCGTGCGGTCGGCGGCATAGCAGGCGCGACGCACCGGGGCGGCTCCGTGCTCACGGGTGTGACCTCCGAAGCGGCGCTGGTCGATCTTGCCCTCGGGCGTGCGGTTGAAGGGTAGTCCCATGTTCTCGAGGTCGAGGACCGCGTCAATCGCTTCCTTGGCGAGAATCTCTGCCGCATCCTGGTCGACCAGGTAGTCGCCGCCCTTGACCGTGTCGTAGGTGTGCCACTCCCAGTTGTCTTCCTCGACATTCGCGAGCGCCGCCGCCATGCCGCCTTGCGCCGCGCCGGTGTGTGACCGCGTCGGATAGAGCTTGGAGATCACGGCAGTGTTGGCGTGCGGTCCGGCCTCGATGGCCGCACGCATGCCCGCACCGCCGGCCCCGACAATGACGATGTCGTGCTGGTGGTAGTGCACGCCGTCGATGATCGTGCCATCGGGGATCATCACAGGCTCTGCCTTGTCACCGGCAGGCTTCTTCGCAGCGGTCGCCATTACTTGGCCGGGCAGAAGCTGGGCAGGGTACCTGCGACGGCGTTGGCGGGGCAGGGGTCGAACGTATAGATCACAAGAGTCCCAAGAACGAGAAGAACAACGGTCGAGGCAAGAATTGCCAGCAGGATGAGGCGGCGCAACATTGGGTTGTGCGCATAGTCGTTGGTGATGGTGCGCATTCCGTTCGCGCCATGGATGAGGGCGAGCCAGAGCAGCAGAGTGTCCCACACGATCCAGAACGGGTCGGCCCACTTACCCGCGACGAAGGCGAAGTCGATGGCACGCACGCCGTTGCCGGCAACGACGTTCACGAACAGGTGTCCGAAGATCAGCACGACCAGGAACACGCCGCTGACGCGCATGTAAAGCCAGCCCCATTTTTCCCAGTTGACGCGACGCTTCTTTGGCGGCGCGTATGGCGTGCGGGGCGCGGGAATGGTTGTGGTCATGGGTTCGTGTGTCCCTGGATCTCAAGCACGATGGTGCGAATCTGTTCGGGCGCGAATCCCGCGATCAACACGATCCACAACAGGATCACGATCACGAACATCAGGCGCTGGTGCCGCGCGCCAACGCTCCAGAAGTCGATCAGGATGATGCGGAGTCCGTTGAGAGCGTGGTAGCCGATCGCAACGACGAGGAAGAATTCGCCGATTCCCATGATGGGCTGCTTGTACGAGTCGATGACGCCGTTATAAGCCTGTGGCGAGATTCGCACTATCGAGGTGTCGAGAATGTGCACGAGGAGAAAGAAGTAGATTGCGACGCCGGTGATGCGGTGGAGTACCCACGACCACATTCCTTCGCGACCCCGATACAGGGTTCCCGACAACCGGGGTGGCTTGATTTTGAGTTTGGCTGCCGGCGGCGGCGCCAGGGTACCGGCCGAATTCTCGGGCACTGGCAACCCTCCTTGGCTTGGGTCTTCAAAGCGGTGTAGCGAACCCTTCCAGTGTATTCCGGCGTCGGTGTGCTCGCTGCCAGCGGAAGCCTCAGTTATCTTGACTTCAAGAGACTTCGTCGCTCACGCTTAATTTCTGTGGTTCTTATGACTTTCCGGTACCGCGCGAGCAACTCGTCACACACCGTGGTCCAGTCGCGCCCGAGCACGCCGCGTCTGCCCGCCTCGCCCATCCGTTGGCGAAGCGCGGGATCGCGGGCGAGCAACTCGATCGCCTCGCGCAGCTCGTCCGAGGTTCCGGGTCGGTACAGGAATCCATTGAGCCCCTCGGTCACGAGATCGATTGGTCCGCCGGCGCGGGGAGCGACGACGGGCAGTCCGCTCGCGTGCGCCTCCTGGATGGTCTGGCCGAAGGTCTCCTCCTCGCCCGTGTGCAGGAAGACGTCAAAGCTCGCATAGGCCGCGGCCAGGGCGGTACCGCGAAGTTCGCCAAGGTAGCTGACGGGCATCCCCTCGAGCTTCTTGCGTACGAGGGGCATGCCCGGTCCATTCCCGACTATCGCGAGATGGATACCCGGGATGCCGCGAAGCGCCGACATCCGCTCCACCTGCTTCTCCGGGGCGACGCGACCCACATAGCCGATGACGACTTCTCCACGGGGTGACAGCGCGCGTCGAAGCTCGCTCGCGGCAGCGAGCAGGCGGTTGCGTGGATGGTAGGCCGCGAGGTCGACGCCGCGACCCCACCGCTTCAGTCGTCGGAATCCCGCCAACCGCAGATCTGCCATGGTGGCGGAGGAGGGCACCAGAGTAACCGTCGCGTGGCGGTGAATCCTGCGCATCATCCGCCACGCGACCGCCTCGAGTGCCGCAAAGTGATTGCGCCGCGCGTATCCCGCGACATCCGTCTGGAAGATCGCGACAGTGGGGATGCCGAGCCGTCGGCCGGCGGCAATCGCCTCGGCTCCGAGCAGGAACGGGGAAGCCACGTGGATCACGTCTGGCCCGAATCGCTCGATAATCCTCTGCACGTGCAGTCCCGGTAGCCCCACCGGAAACTGGCGATACGGCACGCTGACAATCTGCTCGACGGGAAAGCCTGCATATGACTGCGGAGCGCCGCAGGCTGGCACCATCACGTGTGCCTCGTGGCCCCGCAGTGCGAGGTGATCGAGCACCTTGCACACGCTGTTCGTCACGCCGTTGACAGTGGGAAGAAAGCTCTCGGACACAACGAGAACGCGCATGACTGGGAGGCTACGTGGATCGAATTGCCAGCAGGTGAATGGTGCATTACGTCTAGGGTGGTCGCATGACTGCGCAGGGGCTCGAACACTTCTACAGCGTCATCCCGGCGGGGGGAGTTGGTTCGCGACTGTGGCCGCTGTCCCGAGCCGATGCACCCAAGTTTCTGCACGACCTCACGGGGTCCGGCAACTCACTCCTGCGGGATACCTGGGATCGGCTGGTTCCCCTCTCGGGCGCAGGGCGCATCATGGTCGTCACAGGGCGAGCGCACCGCGCGGCGGTTGAGGCCCAGCTGCCCGAACTCACCGACCCGAACGTGGTGCTGGAGAGCGAGCCTCGCGAATCGTCTGCGGCGATCGGGCTGGCCGCGGCCATCCTCGTGCGTCGGGAGCCCGACGTCATCATCGGTTCGTTCGCTGCCGACCACGTCATCGGTAAGCAGAAGCGATTCCTGAAGGCGGTCACCGAGGCGGTCGCGGTGGCGAACGCGGGATACATCTCATTGATTGGCATCACGCCCACCGAACCCGCCACCGGTTTCGGGTACATCCACTTCGGCGAACCACAGGCCATCGAGGGAGCACCGCACGCACGGATGGTGGATCGATTCGTCGAGAAGCCCAACCTCGAGACCGCGCAGGCATACCTCGCGGATGGCGGCTATCTCTGGAATGCGAGCATGTTCATCTCGCGCGCAGACGTGCTCTTGAAGCAGCTGGGCGAATCCGAGCCCGAGCTGCTCGAGGGTCTCCTCGAGCTCGCTGCAGCATGGGACACCCCCAGCCGCGGAGCCGTCGTTGACAAGGTGTGGCCCAACTTGAAAAAGCTGGCCATCGATTACACGGTCGCCGAGCCGGCCGCGGCGGCGGGCCGCGTTGTGGTCATCCCGGGTGACTTCGATTGGGATGACGTCGGCGACTTTGCCTCGATCGCGAAACTTCA
>JADGOT010000216.1 GCA_017882805.1 Glaciihabitans sp.
CCGGAAGGCTTCCAGAAAGCGCGGTCTTCCCAGGGCTGGCCGAGCGTGGGCCGGAATGCCCCCACCCAGATAGACTCCGCCGGTTGCGAACACCTTGAGCGCCAGATTGCCGGCCTCGGCGCCCAGAATCGCGACGAAGGTCTCGAGGGTGGCGACGCAGAGAGGAGGCGGCGCATCGGCCCGGAGCGCGGCATCGAGGATCACCCGGGTTCGGTCCGCGCCAGTGCCGAGCCGCTCGGCGAAACCAGGTTCTTCCTTCGCGAAGCCGGTGTCCCGAAAGAACTCGTAAATGTTCGGGATCCCGATGCCAGAGCACACCCGTTCGTTGCTGACGTGCCCGTAGCGCTCGCGGAGATAGCGCAGCAGCTCGACCTGGGTCTGGTCATTCGGCGCGAAGTCGGAGTGGCCGCCTTCGGAGGCGTGGGCGCGGTAGCGCGAGCCATCCCAGGTGAGGTACGCTTCGCCCAGACCGGTGCCTGGAGCGACCACCCCGATCGTGCCTCCCGGCGCCGGGTCACCGACATTCAGCGTGACGATGTCCTCGGGCTCCAGAATCGGCACCGCGAGAGCGGTCGCCTCGAGATCGTTCATCAGGTGGACCGATCTGAGGCCGAGCTCCTTACTCAGCGTCGACTCATCCATAACCCAGGGCAGGTTGGTGATTTTGGCCCGCCCGACGATCACCGGACCGGCGACGTCGAAGCAGGCGCGATCGACCGGCAACCCGACTTTCGCGAGGAATTCCTTTGCCATCGCCTCGAGGCTCGGGTAGCTCGCGCTGGGGAACTCGGCCTGGGCCAGCGGCTTGCGCGGGCCGCCTTCGGCGGAATAAATTGCCAGATCGGTTTTGGTTCCGCCGATATCGCCGGCGAGCAGCATCGTGAATCCCCCATCGGATCTCGGCCAGACGACCGAGAACGTGTCGTTTTCTTTGTATCCAACGGTAACACGGTGGGGGTTGGATGGCCAGCGGAGACGGGTAGCCGGGTGCGCGTCAGAGTTTTGCAATCAACCGAGCGACCAGCGTGGTCGGAGGTAAGATAGTCGGTGATTCTGACCGGAGGGACACCGATGTGGAGCAACGCGACGGAAAGGCACTGGCAGCAAGAAGCGGATCGGGTGATGTCGGGAATGAAAGAGTGGCGGCTTCAGCATCCGCGAGCGAGCTTGCGGGAAATTGAGACGGCACTGGACGAGCGGTTCGCGAAGATGCGAGCGCGGATGCTCCAAGACGTAGCGCTGGCGAGTGCTGCGGCGCGGATCAGCGAAGCGGAGGAGGCGGAACGCCCCCGGTGTGCCCAATGCGGCGGACCGCTGGAGAGTCACGGCGAGCAAGAGCGAACGCTGACGACCACGTTCAACGAGCCGATCCGGCTCGAACGGTCGTACGCGACCTGTCCCGTGTGTGGGACAGGTCTTTTTCCCCCTCGATGAGGAATTGAAACTGCTGTCGGGTTCGTTGACGGCGAGTCTGGTCGAGAGTATCGTGCGCTTGGGCACCTGGATGGCGTTCGTGCCGGTGACCAAAGGGATCGCCTACTTTTGCCATGTGTCGTTGTCGGAGCCGACGGCACGACGGAAAACCGAGGACGCGGGCGCGGCCTATGTGGAGGTTCAAACGGCCCAGGTCGAGGCGATCGCGCACGAGGAGGGGGACGGGCCGGACGGACCAGCCGTCCAACAAATGAGTGTGGATGGCGCCATGGTTCCTTTGGTTCATCACGCCTGGGGCGAAGTCAAGACGATGGTGCTGGGCGTGATTGGTCCGCCGGTGCGCGAGAAAGACGAGTGGCACGTCCACGCCAGCCAATTATCTTACTTTTCCCGCATGACCGACCACGAGACGTTTAGCCGTCTGGCGACGGTCGAAACGCACCGACGGGGAACGGCGCGGGCAGGGGTGGTGGTTGCGATTAACGATGGGGCGGAGTGGGAGCAAGAGGTGGTCACCGACCACCGCGCGAATGCGGTGCGGATTCTCGACTGGGGCCACAGCGCGGAGCACGTCAGCGAGGTAGGACGAGCGGTCTTCGGGTCGGACCCGACGGCGGAGGAAAGGTGGCGCAAGGAGCACCTTCGGGCACTCAAGGGGGACGATCCGCCCCCGCTGCTGGCGGAATTGGAGCGCTTGCAGGCCGTGTTGGCAACGGATGAGCGAGGCGGAGCGCAAGCCGAGGCCGTGCGGGTGGTGGAGGCGAATCTGCTGTATTTCCGCAAGCGCGAGGAGCAGATCCGCTACGCGACGTTCGCGGAGCAAGGGTATCCCATCGGGAGTGGGGCGGTCGAGAGCGGCAACAAACTCGTCGTTGAGGCGCGGTTGAAGGGGGCCGGGATGCACTGGGCACCGGAGCATGTCGATCCGATGGTCGCCTTACGGACGGTGGCGTGCAGCGATCGGTGGGAGGACGAGTGGCCACTGATCAGTGAGCGGATCCGCGACCGGACCAAAGAGCGGGCAGCTTGTCGGCACATCGCACGTCAGACGGCCAAAACGGCAGCAACGGTTCCGATCGCTCTTCCCCGACAATTCGAACCCGAGATCACCTTACCACCGCCTCCGATCACCGTCCCGCCGTCCGATGAACGTCCCGCGACAGACCCAGCGAGTTCTGAACCTGACCGATCGACAACGCGATCGCGCAAACCCGCCGCGGATCATCCCTGGCGTCACCAGCCGATTGGCAAAGCTCGCTGTCGTGACCATCGCTTCCTTGCTAGCTAGCACAAAACTCTGACGGGCACCCGGACCGCACGAGCCGCGAAATTCCCGATGGTATACTTGGACCGGAAGATTTCGCCAAGCAATGCACGAGGTAGGTGGATGGTAGTCCTGCTCGATCGCGTGACCGATCTGCGCGCCCGGGTAGCCGAAGTTGTCGATCTTGCCCAGGTCGCGGCGCTGCTCAGTTGGGATCAAGAAACGATGATGCCACCGAAAGGAGCCTATTTCCGGGCTACTCAAGCGGCTACGCTCCAGGGCATTATCCACGAGCGGCTGACTGACCGTAAAATCGGCGATCTTCTCGACGGGTTGGACGAGCCAGGGGTTAATCACGGGCTGTCCGAGATCGACCGGGCCATGGTGCGGGTGGTCCGACGCGACTACGAGCGCGCGACGAAGCTGCCTGCGAGTCTGGTGAAGGATCTGGCGTCGGTCACTACTCAGGCGCTTGAGAATTGGCGTCAGGCCCGGGAGGAGTCCCGCTGGGATCTCTTCGCGGCGGATCTCAAAAGGATCGTCGAACTCAAACGCCAGGAAGCGGCGTGCGTTGGTTTTCGGGAGAATCCGTACGATGCCCTGCTCGATGAGTACGAGCCGGGCGCCACCACATCTCAGCTTCAGGCGCTCTTTGGCGATCTGCGTCGCGATACGATCCACCTACTGGATCGGATCGATCGTTCCGGACGCCAGCTCGATCGAGCCGTTTTCGCGCAGACGTTTAATTCGACGAAACAGCTAGCCTTTACCGAATTGATCCTCGCGCGGCTTGGCTTTGATTTCTCAGCCGGTCGACAGGACAAATCGACCCACCCATTCACGACCAGTTTTGGCTCAACCGATGTACGTGTGACCACCCGAGTTGACGAACACGACCTCGCGCCGGCGCTTTACGCGTCAATTCACGAAGCGGGTCACAGTCTTTACGAGCAGGGGATTCCATTGGAGCTCGTTCGGGTCGCTCTTGGTGACGGCGCATCGCTCGGAATTCACGAATCGCAGTCGCGCCTCTGGGAGAACTTTATCGGTCGTGGGTTGCCATTCTGGCAATTTGCCCTGCCGCGGCTCCGCGAATCATTTCCCGACGCACTCGCCAGCGCGTCGCCTGGTAGCATGGTTGCCGCGTCCAATCGCGTCGAGCGCACGCTGATTCGAGTGGAGGCGGACGAAGTGACCTACAACCTCCACATCATCATTCGGTTTGAAATTGAGCGTCGGCTGATCGCCGGGGACATTGAAGTTGGGGACCTACCGTCAGTCTGGAACGAGCTGACTCGCGAATATCTTGGGATTACTCCACCGGACGACCGCAACGGTGTGCTCCAGGATACTCATTGGGCGGCCGGGCTCTTTGGCTATTTCCCGACCTACAGCCTGGGGAACCTTTACGGAGCCCAGTTGTGGGCCGCGCTGCGACGGCAGTATCCCGATCTCGATGCTCGGATTGCCGCGGGTGAGTTCTCAATCGTGCTGGACTGGCTGCGCGATCGGATCCATCGGTGGGGTCGGATGAAGCAACCGGCCGAGCTGATTCAGGAAGCGACCGGCGAGGCCCCGAGCCCGACCTACCTGGTCGCCTACCTGAACGAAAAATATGGCGCGCTCTACGGTTTCTAATCCCGGCGCGTCCTACTTCCTTCTGGACTCTGGATTCTGGATTCCCGGCCCCGCCAGCCCTACCGTCGCCGCGCTTTGCCCGCCCCTTCGAGCGTCTTCTGGAGAAGTACCGAATCGAAGGAGTAGGTGATTTGCTTTCGGGCCTGATGTCGGGTCAGCGCGATGTCGATCAATCGATCGAGTAATTTGGGGAATGGTAGATTGGTAGCTTCCCAGAGATAAAAGGCGAGCGAACCGGGAAGCGTATTGATCTCGTTGACGAAGATTTGCTGGTCGCTCGTGAGGAGGAAGTCGATCCGCGCGACCCCCGCCGCGTCAATTGCCAGAAAAGCTTGCTTCGCGAGATCCTGAATTTTTCGCGTTGCGTCATCGCCGATTGGCGCTGGGATTTTGCGACTCAAGCCCTTCATTCCCTGCGATTTTCCACCGCGGATATATTTGTCCTCGTAGCTCAGGAACGTCTCCCAGCTAATCGGCTGCTCGCAAACCGAAGCCTGAATGTCGTCCTCAAAGCCCAGGATCGAGCAGTTGATGTCGATCGCTCCCTCGAGTGACGGCTCGACGAGGACGCGCCGGTCGTAGCTCGCCGCGACCTCAAGCGCGCTTCGTAACGTCGCTTCGTCGATTGCTTTCGAGATTCCAACGCTCGATCCAAGATTGGCCGGTTTGACGAATGCGGGGTAGCCAATCGTCCTTTCGAGCCTTTCGACGACCGCGGCGGGGCTCGCCTTCCACTCGTCGCGGCGGACCACCTGACAATCCAGGACGGGGAGACCAGACGACCGAAAAACCGCCTTCATTGTAATCTTGTCCATCCCAACCGCTGACGCCAGAACTCCCGATCCGACGTAAGGAATGTTGGCCAGCTCGAGTAACCCCTGAATCGTGCCGTCCTCGCCAAAGGTCCCGTGGAAACAGGGAAAGGCGACATCGATCGCGAGCTTTGCTGGTTGGCCAAAGGGGTTGAAACGGGCCCGCTCGGCAAGCTGGAGGGTCCCCCCATTCGGAACTGGAAGCAGCGTCGCGCGTGGTAGGCCGCGCCGATTCTCGGCCGGCCCCTGGTAGGTGTTCAGGTTTCGCAGCGCGTCCCCGGTCAGCCACTCGCCTTCTTTGGTGAGGTAGAGGGGCACGACGTCATACCGATCGCTGTTGAGACCGTTGACGACTTGAAGGCCGGTAATGACCGATACCTCGTGCTCGACCGAACGACTACCATACAAGACGCCAACCCGTAGCTTGCTCACAATTGCTCCTACTCCGTGTAGTTGTCGGGCAGATCATTTTCGAACAAGACCGCGTCGCCGGCCCGCAAGAGATCACGCAGACGCTCGGTTGCTTCGGACAAATTCGCGGTGACGATCAGCCGGTCGGCAGTGGCGCCCCCGTCTACCAATCCTTCGGCAATTGCTCTCGTTCGGCGCTGACCGATCAGGATAACGGCATCGCAGATTCCGGCCGCCTGGCGTCCAAAATCGCGGTGAGCAGTGTCCTGATAATCGGCGAGCTCGACCATACCGGGGGTAACCAGGTAGCGGCGACCTCCCTGAAAGCTAGCCAACGTCTCGAGCGCCGCCGCCGCGCCACGCGGATTGGAATTGTAGGTGTCGTCGATGACGGTGACTCCGTTGTCGTTCGGGATCAGTTGGAGTCGATGCTCGATTGGTTCGATGCGCTCAATCGCTTCGGCAAGGTCTTCAAAAGCGATCCCGCATTCCATCGCCGCGGCGCTCGCCAGAAGAATATTCGCGACATTGTGTCGACCCAGCAGGTGGGTTCGGACGCTGACCGATCTTCCGTCGGCATGATAAACGGAGAATATTAGTCCCTCCGAGGTCAAGCTGACGTCTTCGGCCCGGAGCATGCGACGCCGGTCGACTGGACCGCCGGCGAAGACCACGCGGCACGAGGCCGCGCTCGCGATCTGTCGGCAGAGCTCGTCATCGCCATTCACGATTGCGACGCCAGTGACTGGCAAGCTTTGAAGTAACTCGGCCTCGCCCTTGACGACGTTTTCGAGCGAACCGAAGCGCTCCAGGTGCTCTGGCCCGACGGAGGTCAGAATCCCGATCGTCGGGTCCACCAGACGGCCGAGCTCGCGAATTTCGCCTCGCCGGTAGGCGCCCAGCTCGGCGATGAAGAAACAGTGTTCCGGTTGAAGCTGCTCGCGGATAACTCGGCATAACCCCATCGGCGTATTGAAGCTTCGGGGAGTCGCCAGAGTTGAAAAGCGGGTCGCGAGCAGGTGGGCGAGGATCGCCTTGGTGCTGGTCTTGCCGTAGCTCCCGGCCACCCCAATCACCACGGGATGATAGCGTCGGAGAATTGCCCGGGCTGACCCGAGATAATACTGACGATAACCCGCCTCGACGGGATAGAGCAGAAGGTTGGCGAGCGCGAGCAGAAGCCAGAGCGTGAGCGACAGACCGATCGCTCCGGCGGCAACGTCAAAGACGACCGATCTTCCAGCCAGCTGGAGCGGTTCCGCCGCGACGGTTACGACGACCGAGAAGAAGATAAGAACGCAAAGACCCAATCCGCCGAGTAACCGACGCGCGCGAGCAGTGAGCACCAGTGGTTTCTTGGCTGTTTCGGTCGAGCGCTTGATCGATTGCCACACGCCGACGCCGATGCCCGCGACAGCCGCGATGACTGCCACCACCGGATTGGTCAGGGATAACAGGGCGAGAAAAATGCCG
>JADGOT010000217.1 GCA_017882805.1 Glaciihabitans sp.
CCTCCCTCCTCTGGTTCGGGTGGTTCGGATTCAACGCGGGATCGGAGGGTGCTGCTGACGGCATCTCGGCACTCGCGTGGATCAACACCCTCGCCGCTCCGGCTGCGGGCATCCTCGGCTGGCTGATCGTTGAGAAGTTCAAGGATGGCAAGCCCACGTCGATCGGTGCGGCTTCCGGTGCTGTCGCTGGTCTGGTTGCGATCACCCCGGCCTGTAACATCCTGACGCCGGGCTGGGGCATCGTCCTCGGCATCCTCGTCGGTGCGATCTGCTGTTTCGCGATCGACCTCAAGTACAAGCTGGGCTTCGACGACTCGCTCGACGTTGTCGGTATCCACCTCGTCGGCGGTATCGTCGGAACGCTCTACATCGGCATCTTCGGTGCAGGCATCGGCCTCATCGACAGCGGCAAGTTCAACCAGCTTGGCGCTCAGGCGCTTGGCGCGTTCGGAGTGGCGATCTACTCCTTCGTTCTGGCGTTTGCGATTGGCTGGGTCATCCAGAAGACGATCGGCTTCCGCATCACGAACGAGGATGAGGTTGCCGGCGTCGACACTGTGGTTCACGGTGAAGAGGCGTACGAGCTGGCGGCAGAGCCCGCCTAGGTCGTTACACACTCACTACAACGCGGGGTGTCGCCTTCGGGTGACGCCCCGCGTTTGTGTTGCCCGGGGTCCTAGAGTTGCGAAAGCGAAGGGAGAGCCGACGATGTTCCACTCTGGGCTGACGATCGTATGCACGCTCGCGATTCTGGCCGTCATCCCGGCTTTGTCGATCCAGTACCGTGAGTTCCTCGACCGTACGGGGCTCCGGGCATCCATCGGTCTGACGGTGCTGATTTCGACGGGCTCGCTATTGGTTTGGCTTCTGATCAGCCTTTTCATTCCCTCGGTCTGGAATTCCCCGCTCGAGTATCCGACTGCGGCTCTTGCGGCGGTTGCCGGATTTCTTGCCAGCCTGACGGTTCGAGACACAACTTCGCTGAGTCTGCCTGCAGCGCTGTTCGCGATCGCCTGGACCGCCCTTGTCTTCACCCCGATTGCCATCGTGGTGTTGTTCCCCACCAGTGTGGGCATCCCGTTGACGTTCGGCCCGCTCGATCTCGGCGGAGCGTTGCCCGTACAGGTCGCCGTCGGCGCCGGGGCGCTCATCGTCCTCACAGTGGCTCGAAAATGGGCCGTGGAAGACCGCTCCCACGTGCGGCCGCGCTCGTGGCTGTTGCTGCTCTCTGGTCTTGTGACCTGGGCGGGCTGGTTGCTCGGATTCGTAGGACTTGAGCTGGCCGTTGACAGCGTCGTCACCCCCAGGATTGTCGCCAACTCGCTCATCGCGCCGGTCCTCGGAATCGTGGGCTGGTTGATCGCACAGCGGATCACGAGCGCAAGCACGACCGCCGGCGGTGCGGTCTCGGGATTGTTCAGCGGTCTGGTCGCCATTTCGGCGGGCAGCGCGTACTTCACTCCGCTTTGGGCAGCGCTAACCGGTCTCATTGCGGGAATTGCCAGTTCCTTGTTTGTAGCTCGACGGGTCAGAGCGACCGGTCGGCACGCCTGGTACCTGGTTGGCACTCACCTGGTCGCGGCATCTATTGGGTTGCTAATGGTGGGAATCTTCGGGCTTGGCCTTGGCCTTGTCTACAACGGGCAGCTCACGCTCTTCCAGACGCAGTTCGTGTCGATCGCCGCGGTCGTGCTGTGGTCGGGACTCATCTCGCTGCTGCTGTGGCTCGTGGTCCGCCAGGCGGCGCGCCGGGAGCAACGGGCGAGCGACTAGTACTCGAGGAGCATCGATTCGACCGGGATGTCTTCCCACAGGTCCCACGGATCGTCCTTTGCTGCCGCGAAGATCCTGTCGGCCGCGGCTCGAAACGCCTCCATCGATTCCCACATCGAGATCCCGACCAGGCGATCGCCGTCGATCTCACGCCAGCCGTTGATGCGAATCAAGCCGACCGATCCGGCGGCAACGGCGTCCACGCGGCGCATCGACGCCAGAACGTCCTCTTTGTATTCGGGCTTCGGGCGATCGATGGCGAGGTGGGTGATCACGGACGTCTCCTTTGTGGGCCGCTATCAATCCCAATCTGTGGCGTGGGATGCGCCACGTCATAGAAGCGGAATGCGCGCTGGAAGCGCAGCATCGTGCACGAGGGCATTGACAGGACCGCTCGTCTATCGCGCAGAACCAATGTCGCGGATCCCGATGACGAAACCATCGGAGCTCCGTGGGTCAGGCGATGCCCGTTGCTCCGAGCAGCGTTCCAATTGCGTACGTTGCCGCGAGGGCTACCGCCCCGCCGATGACGACGCGAAGAGTGGGTCGCAGCCAGTGCGTTCCTCCGATTCGTGCGCTGAGTGCGCCCGTCAACGCAAGGGCAACGAGCACTGCAGCGAAGGTGATGGGGACTCGCACATTCGCTGGCGGAACAAGGATGGCGACGAGGGGAAGTAGCGCACCTACGAAGAATGCTGCCGCTGACGCCCATGCAGCCTGCCACGGGCTGACTACATCCGCTTCACTGATGCCAAGTTCGGCCTCGAGGTGCGCGGTGATCGGATCGTGGGCGGTCAGTTCCTCGGCGACTTTGCGGGCGGTTTCGCGAGATATTCCCTTCAATTCGTAGATCGACGCGAGCTCGTTGAGTTCTTCTTCCGGCTGTTCGGCGAGTTCTCGTCGTTCTTTCTGGATGAGTGCACGTTGGCTGTCACGCTGGCTGGAGACCGACACGTACTCACCCAACGCCATTGAGATCGCACCCCCGACTAGACCGGCCGCGCCAGCGGTGACAAGAGGGGCGATCTGCGTGGTAGCCCCTGCAACACCGACGACGATCGCTGCGACTGAGACGATTCCGTCGTTGGCTCCAAGAACGCCTGCCCTCAACCAGTTGAGCCGGTGGGCGAGCCCAAACCCGTGGGGCTCATCCGGATGACGGGACGCGGTTTCATACTGAGGGCTCACGGGCGGAGTCACCTAGTGCGCCAAGGGGTTTGCAAGCACACGCGACGGCTTGCGTACTCAAGCGGGCCAGTAGTGGAAGCTGCGGGCGGCCAGTGCCCTGCGTCCATTGTCGCGGCGGTGTCGCTCATCGTTCGCGTCCTCAATTCGTCGGGATAGCACTTTCGGTCCGTCCGGAGTGCACTACCGATCCGGTTGTGACGGTACGCGCGCTTTTGGGAGGAAATCAGGGCCTTAGGTCCTTTCCTTGAGGCTCCAGGCCGCTGCTGGTCGGCAGTCGATGAGATCCGCGAGCATTTACTCGACCGGTCTGGATACCTCCACAGGACTAGCAAATCAGGAGGAAGGTGGCTTTCGTCGCAATCACTTCTTGCTGGCTAACAGTTTGAAGGAGATGTTCGGCGGGGGGACTTTCGCCTCTGTCGCCGTCGTGATGCCTGGTGGAGGCTCAGTGATATCGGGGCCCATAGTTGAGGGGCGGGCCTTCGTGCATCGTCGTCATCTTCGGCGTCGTTGCGATTCTCTCGGGGGTAATCTCATGCACAAGCCAACAGCTCGCACACGTCGTCTCGCCACACTGATTGTCGGTCCGACTGCGATTCTGGTCGCCGGCCTTCTCGTTTGGCAGGGATCGAATGCCGCATTCACGGCGTCAACTCGAAACACAGGCAACAACTGGGAAACCGGCTCAGTCACTCTCTCCGACGATGACCTTGGCGCAGCGGCTTTCCGAATCGACGGGGTCGTGCCTGGCCAGACCGGGTCAAAATGTCTTGTCGTCACGTCGCAGTCAACTGTTCCCGGGCAGGTGCGAACCTACGTCCAGAACCTCGGCGCTCAGGGGCTGGAGAGCAACATCACAGTCTCGCTGCAGGAAGGAACCGGTGGGAGCTTCGCCGATTGCACGGGATTCGTCCCCACCACCACACTGCCGCCACTGTCGCTCTCTACGATCAACTCGAGCATCAACGACTACGCGACCGGTGTGTTGCCATGGTCTACCACGGGGACCGCAGGGGAGACCAAGTCCTATAAGGCCACCTGGACTTTCGACGTCACTGGCCTGACCCAGACGCAGATCGACGCACTGCAAGGCAAGTCGGTAAGCGTCGATGTCGTCTGGGAGCTGCAGTCCTCGTAGTCGCCGTAACGACCTAGAGAACAGACCGATGATGGGGCAGCCGGTACCGGAGCCCCAGACCCGCCGCGCAGTCACGGCGGCCTGGGGGCTCCTGGTTGTGCGCCTGCTGGCGCGCGGCTACCTGGTGTTCCTCGTTGCGCTGGCGGCTTGCGCCACACTTCCGATGGCGTTCGGGCTCACGGGGACGGTGGTGCAGAGCGGCTCAATGATGCCGCATATCCACGTCGGCGATGTTGTGCTCTCCCGTCCCCTGCCCGCCAATGCACCCACGCCGCTCGGCCGAGTGGTGACCTTTCCTGCTGCGCCTGGCTCTGCAGAGCCGGGCACCCGGTTACATCGAATTGTTGGCATGAATCGTGATGGCAGTCTCATTACACGGGGAGACGCCAACCGGGTCGCCGATAGCGCGCCTCTTGCTCGATCCGACGTCATTGCGGTCGGATGCCTCCTCGTGCCGTGGATCGGCCTGCCTGCATTTTGGCTCCAACACGGCTTGGTTCTTCCGTTCGCGGGATGGCTCGCTGTGACGCTGCTCGCCCTGCTCATCGAGTTTCTTGCGTCGCGAGAAGAGACCCAGGAGCGGCGGGACCGCCGATCCCGGCATGCGCAGCCACCGCGCCGAGGCATCCCTGCACTGGTGGGTGGCGTCGGGGCGGAAAGCGCTCTGTCGGTGGTGGCGCTTGTGCTGTGTGCAGCGATGGTCGCACTCGCCCCGATAACGCCTTCCGCGAGTTCGGCGTTCACCGCGACAACCAGGAATGTGGGGAACAACTGGGTTGCCGCGATGGTGAGCACCCCGGCCAAACTCAGCTTTGCCACGAACCCGTCGAACTCGACCGGCGGCAACGTTTTCGCAACCCAGCCCGCCGTTGTGATCCAAACGTCGACCGGTTCCTCGACAACGAGCACCGCCCCAGTGACACTGTCGATCACCACCCCTGCGGGGGCGACCCTCAGTTGCTCAACCAACCCTGTCGCAGCGGTCGCCGGGACTGCCCAGTTCTCCGGCTGCAAAATCGACAAAACCGGCACCTACACCCTCACCGCCACGTCACCCGGCTTAGCGTCCGCAGTAAGCGCGAACTTCACCATCTCGACAGGTCCGGCGACCAAACTCGTGTTCACGACAACACCCACCAATACAGCCCGGAACACGGTCTTTACCAACCAACCGGTCGTCGCTGTGCAGGATGCGGGCGGCAACACCGTCACGGGCAGCACGATTCCGGTCACCCTGTCGATCACAAGTGGAGCGCTGGTGTGCACGAGTAACCCCAAGAACGCGGTGGCGGGTATTGCCACCTTCGCCGGTTGCCGGATCAACCAGACCGGAAACTATGTCTTCACCGCGACTTCCGGCAGTCTGAACGGTGTCAGCCCGAGTTTCTTCATCTTCTCGTCAGCCAGCAAACTGGTCTTCCTCACCTCGCCCTCGTCGACCAGCAGCGGTGCGCCTTTTGCCAGCCAGCCGGTCGTTGCCATTCAGGACGGGAACGGTGACACCACCAATGGCACCAACTCCATCACCCTCACAATCACGACTCCGGCAGGCGCAACCCTGACCTGCGCTTCGAACCCCAAGACCGCCGCGAACGGCACCGCGACCTTCAGCGGATGCGCAATCGGAAAGGCCGGCACCTACACACTGAAAGCCGCAGCAAGTGGTTTGAGCTCAGCGACGAGCGTGAGCTTTACCATCAGCGCGGGGTCCGCAGCCCGGCTCAGCTTCACCTCATCCCCGTCGAACTCGACCAGCTCGAGCACGTTTACTACCCAGCCTGTCGTTGCCATACTCGACACCTTCGGCAACACCACCACCAGCACAACCGCGATAACCCTGGCGATCACGACGCCGGCTGGCGCAACCCTCACCTGCACAAGCAACCCGAAAACGGCCGCCTCAGGCGTCGTCACCTTCTCCGGGTGCCGAATCGACCGGGTCGGCAGCTACACGCTGACCGCAACTGCTAGCGGGTTGACTTCGGCTGCAAGCGCCGGCTTCACCATCTCACCCGGAGCTGCAGCCAAGGTGGTCTTCACCACATCCCCGGGTACGTCGGTGCACGGCGTCGCGTTCCCGACACAGCCCGTCGTGGCAATCGAGGATGCCGCTGGCAACCTCGTCTCAGCCGCGGTATTCGTCACTCTCACGATCACCGCCCCCACCGGCGGCGCAAACCTGACCTGCCTGTTCAATCCCATCCTGACGGGCGGGGGAACCGGAACGTTCATCGCATGTCGCATCGACCGTGCAGGAACGTACACGCTGACCGGCGCATCATCGGGACTGACCTCTGGCGTGAGCACAAGTTTCGTCGTCAGCTGAGCTCGCCCACCTCGTTTCCGATCACACCGCAACATCTACGATCGCCTCCCAATTTCTGAAGCCAGGGCGACGGTGTTCCGGTCCGGGTCCCCTCAACGCGACTCGAACACCACCAGCGCAGGCATCATGCCCCCTACGGAAGCTTCCCGTGTTCATCACTGCTCGTCGCTTCGCGTTCCGCGTCTGAGCGTGGCATCGGCGCCTCACGCAGCTGGCGCGCGTAGCCAAGGGCGGCTATGACGCTGGCGCCTACCACCACGGCGACCATCACCATCGGGACCAGCCCGCTCGTGTCTCCTCTCACAATGATCAGGATCATCGCCGCGATGATGCTCAATCCCATCAGCGCTGTGAAGACCAGTGCGGGGAGTGTGAGGAACAACCCCGTCTGGCCCCGGCGCAGGGCGAGAACGCCGATGATGATCATCCCTGGCAACAGCACGGATAGGTCGATCACATGGACGGGGTTCACGATCAACCCGGCCGCCGCCGTGGTCGGGGGCAACTGCCCGGATATGGAAGCTGGGACGAGTTCGCTCAACCAAAGCAGCGTGAAGAGGGCTCCGGTACCGATCAGAACCCAGGCCGCGAACACGCGCGCTGCGCCAAGCGGGTACCCAGACGGGTGCGGGCTCCTCCGGAGGGCGGCGATCAAGCTGTAGACGACGAGACCGAGGATTGCGACATACACCAGGAACAGGCGACCGAAGTGCACGGCGAATGCGTAGATGACATAGGCGTAAAGCAAGTAGGAGAGAGTCCCAATCCATAGCTGCGCGGCTTTGAATGAGCCATCCCGCATCCTGATTGTGCTCACGACAAGAACGACGACAGCGAGGAGGTTGCCGACGTCCTGGCCCCGCGCTTGCAGGGCCCAGTTCTGGGTCTCCTGCTGGTATGGCCACGATGTAAGCAGACCGAGCAGGCTCGTAAGGGTGACGAGCGCGGCGATGCCGAAGGATGCAAACACAAGCAACCCTCGGCGTCGTTGAAGTAGGACGTGGGGTTCTACTTGGTCAGATTCCATGTTTGAAACCTACGGGACACTGAGTCGAACGGCTCTGGCTTGCGGACGGTGCCAGGCTCGCGTAACCTCGCGAGGTTCGGGTGCGGGTTCAGCTGTGTGCGGCTGTCCATCCCAATCTATGGCGTGGGATGCGCCGCGTCGTAGAAGCGGAACGTGCGCTGGAAGCGCAGCAGCGTGGCGATGATGACGATGAGTGCGACACCGCCGAGTAGGGGTGGGAGCCACAGGGCGCCGATCGCAGCGACGACTCCGACGAACAGGTCACCGATCCGGGGACCACCTGTGACGACGACTGTGAACACACCCTGCAGACGACCGCGCATCGAGTCGGGAACGGCAGATTGGAGGATCGTTTGGCGGAAGATCGAGCTGATGTTGTCTGCGGCGCCCGCCCCGGCGAGCGCGACCGACGCGAGCACGATGGCGACGACATTGGCGGAGACTGCTTCAGCGCCGGCGTGCCCGACGATCCCACGGTCGGAGAACAGCGCAACAGTACCGAAAGCGACAATGAAGCCGCCGTAAATCATGATCGCCCACCCGATTGCACGACCCTGTCGTCGCACATGGCCGGTCTGACCGGAAAAGACACTGCTGATAAACGCCCCTACGGCACCGGCAGCGGTGAGGATGCCGACCGTGATGGCTCCACCGCCCAGCGCCAGCGCGCCAAGAGCGGGGAAGAGCACCCGAGGTTGACCAAGGGTCATCGCGATGATGTCGACAAGAAATGACATCCGAACGTTCGGGGATTTTCTGAGGAATTGCACCCCGTAGGCCAGCGACTCGAGGCCGGGTCGCTGTACCTCACCCTCCGGGAGGAGTTTCGGCAGCGCGAGGATGCCGAGGAACGCGCTCAGGAACAGCACGACGTCGACCGAGTAAGTCCAGGCGAAGCCGACACTGGCGACCAGTACACCGGCCAGAGCGGGACCAACCGTGACCATGAGTCCGATCGCGATGCCGTTGAGGGCGGAAGCGGCGGAGAGCAGGCGAAGCGGCAGGATGCGTGGCGTGACGGCCTGGCGGACCGCGCCGAGAACCGTTGCCGCAACCGCGTTCACTGTTGTCACGACGTAGTAGGGCCAGAGCAGGTGCACGCCGGTCAGCGTGAGGGTAACGAGCGTGATGGTGGACGCCCACGCCACGATGGCCGCGATGAACAGGATCTGCCGACGATCAAACGCGTCCGCCAGCATTCCACCGTAGAGTCCGGCGACGATCATCGGCAGGAGAGCGATGCCGCCGACAAGGGCTACGGAGAACGTCGAGCCGGTGAGGTGATAGATCTGCAAACCGACGGCGACGATGGTCATCTGCCCGCCGATGCCGGAGATGGCGCTTCCTAACCACAAGCGCGCGAAGACGGGGCTTTCGCGCAACGGCGACAGATCGACGAAGTGGGTGCGCTTGGGCTCCGGCTTATCCGTCGGATTGCTCACAATGAAATCTAACCGACGAACACGCCACGACCTGGTCCAGAACGGCTAGGGGTTCAGCTCCCGTAGCTGAGAGATCACGTCGTGAGCCGCCCGAAAAACATGTCCGCCAGGAACCCTGTCATATCCGAAATCGGTCGAGCTGGCGGTCGCGCGCGCAGGTCCGTCAAACGTGAGCAGTGTTAGCTGATTGAAGCCCTTTGTTGGAAGCACGTCGGGCACGCCGGCGCTGAAACTCGCCAGGTCAGAATTCGCGATCGAGAGAAGTCGGTGTGCGACATTCTTGACGTTCTCGTGTTCGCCGGCGCCGATCAATCCGCCGCCAGAGCTGTAGTACATGCTGACTGCACCGTCGGCGAAAACGACGAGGGTGGCAGTGCCCTGATCCATGCCCATATCCATTACGACGCCAAAGACGTGGGGGAGCTCATGGCTCGGGGTGACACCAATCGAGCCTGGCTCGACCGCGACTGCCATGCTCCGCAGACTCTGATAGGTGTTATCAGTCATGGTGGGCGATACCGGACTCGAACCGATGACCTCTTCCGTGTGAAGGAAGCGCGCTACCAACTGCGCCAATCGCCCGAAAATCGGACAGCGAGTAATCGTATCGCGAAACCATTGTGTTGCCGTCAGCGATCGGGAGTCGGCTCGCTAGGATTTGGCCCATGACCGCACCCGCCAGCCCCACAGCGCCAGCCCGGCTCTCCGTACTTGCGCTGATTGGGTTCATCCTCGGGTGCGTGTCAGTGCTCGGCCTGATCATCGTAAAAACGCTCGTGCCGGTGTTTGACGGGCCAAGCTTTCGAGACCAGATCGAGCTCTTCGCGACGGTGTTCGGCATCCTGAACCTTCTGGCAATCGTGCCGACCGCGCTAACCATCGTCTTTGGGCACATCGGACTCACCGCTAGTTCGAAAGGGGCGCGCGGACGGGAGCTCGCTGTCGCGAGCATCGTTCTCGGCTACGTGCTTCTCGCGCTCTACCTGAACCGCGTCGTCGTCGCTCTGCTCGCGCTACTGACGTTCCCGCATACGGCCGGCTTCGTGCAAAACAACTTCTACTGGGGCTGACCCGCACGGGTTACGTCACACTCGCCGCGTCGGTTGGCCATACTCTTGGCGATCAGATACAGTCGTCTAGCACGCAGAGATGCGAGTAATGCGGATGTGGCGCAGTGGTAGCGCATCACCTTGCCAAGGTGAGGGTCGCGAGTTCGAATCTCGTCATCCGCTCGAGTGAAGTCCTATGGATCACATGGGAACCCACCATGGTGGCGTGGCCGAGAGGCGAGGCAACGGCCTGCAAAGCCGTCCACACGGGTTCGAATCCCGTCGCCACCTCACTCATCCAAAGAAACTAAACATCTGCACGGGCGGTTGGCGCAGCGGTAGCGCGCTTCCCTGACACGGAAGAGGTCGCTGGTTCGATCCCAGTACCGCCCACAAGAAGAAAAGGCTCCGGAATTCCGGGGCCTTTTCTGTTTTGCGGGCATGGGTTGGGAGCTATTGCCACCGGTCGAGATCGTCGAGCAGAGTTGGAAGCAGCTCAGCCAGATTCTCTTCTTTCGTGACCTGATGACCTTGCGCCAGGGGCAGCGATATCTCGGATCCGCCGACCGTCAGGTTCAGACGAATACGGGTCGGCCAATGTGGGTCATGCCGCGCTTCGCTGACTTCGAGCAGCTCGATGCTCGAAATGTCGCGCCGTGACTGTGCCCGCACGCGAGA
>JADGOT010000027.1 GCA_017882805.1 Glaciihabitans sp.
CACTCCCAAGAGGACATGAGCGTGCTGACCGTCTTTCGCACGCATCCCCTCATTCACGTCTCCTATCTGATCGCACTGTTCCCGGCCATCGTGCTACTGGCCAACGGTGCGTTGACGACGACGCTTCTTGTCATCTACGCGGCCATCGTCGCCTTCGCACATTCGAATACCAATCTGGGATTCGGGCCGCTGGATCGGATCTTCGTCAGCCCGAACTTTCACCGCATTCACCACCAGTTGGACGGACCCCAGGACGTCAACCTCGGCTTCGCGCTGACGATCTGGGACCAACTCTTCCACCGTGCGGTGTTTCCGACGGAAGCGACGATCAGGACCGACACGGGATTGCCGGGTCGACCGCTGATCGTTGAACAGGCGGGGCTGCGTCCGCGTCACCTCTCGGTCTTCGCCGCTCAGCTCATAGCGCCCTTCCGTCCAATGAACGACCTCACCGATCTCCCGCCAAATCGGACCGCTGAAGAGAGTAAGGTGACGCGATGACGGCTCCGCAGCAGTCGCCCGTCCGAACGTGGTTGGCGATGGTGGTTAGTACGCGCAAGGCCGGTGCTCCTGTCGATCTCGCCCTGGTCGTGGTGCGGGCCGCCCTCGCGTGGATCTTCATCGTCTATGGGGCCCAGAAACTGTTCGGGTCGTTCAACGGTCCGGGCCTTCACCAGACCGCGCTCGACATGGCGAACTCGTTCCATCTCCGTCCGGGCCGCTTTTTTGCGTACCTCGGCGGCATCATCGAGTTCGGCGGAGCAATTGCGCTCGCGCTCGGCCTCTTCACACGCATCGCCGGGCTTGCCCTGTTCGGCGACATGGTGATGGCAATGATCAAGGTCACGTGGGCCCACGGGCTGCATCAAAAGTCGCCGTTCGGCTACGAGTTGAACGTGGCGCTCGCCGCGCTTGGGCTCGTCGTCGTTCTGTTAGGAGCGGGCCGATACAGCCTCGACGCGCTCGCTGAACGACGCCTCGTCGCGACGGGGGAAGGGTCCGCTTCCTGAGCGGAGCGAAGCTGCTCTGGAGCGGGAGCGTCTGCTGATGTCGAAGCTAGCCGGCAACCGCAATTCTGTGCGCTCCGAGTTCGCCCGTTCACCTCGTCACTCGAGTCGTAACCCGAAGCCTCGTGGTTCCAAGCTACGGCGTTGGCTCGAGCCCGATCACCTGTCTGCCCGTTCGGCGCGGCTCATCCGAATATCGGCCAATCTGGTCGGCGCCGTCGGCGCGGCGTACTTTGCGAAGGCGGGTCTGCAGTTCTACGTTCGGACGCACCGCTTGATCGGAGCGGCATTTCTCGTCCAGCAGATTTGGGTTGTCGTTGCCTATCTGATCCGGCGCCCGGCGCGCGCCGTGAGCAGACGGCTGGGCGACTGGTTACTTGCGTTCGGCGGAACGTTCGGCGGCGTGCTGCTCCGGCCAGTCGGCGCTCATCCGCAATGGGGAGTCAGCATCGGGCTTTGGGTCCAGCTGGTCGGCCTGTTGATATGCGTTGTCGCTTTCTTGACCCTCGGCCGCTCCTTTGGCTTTGCTGCCGCGGATCGAGGGCTGGTAACGCGCGGCCCCTACGCCGTCATCCGCCACCCAATCTATGCGTCCTACCTCTTGACCCTCTCCGGGTACCTGCTGCAGAGCATTTCAGTGTGGAACGCGCTAATAGTCGTGTTTGTGATCAGTTGTAACGTCGGTAGGGCAGTTGTCGAGGACCGCCTGCTCGCTACGAGCGAGCAGTACGAGGCATATCGCAGTCAGGTCCGGTGGAGGTTGCTCCCCGGCTTCTGGTAGTCCCCTGTTCTTCGGCCGAATGATCCAACAGGCGAACTCGCCCGTAATCCCTCAAGAAGATGATCGAGGAGGACTGGATGAGACAAGTCAAGGTCACGGTCGCAAGCAAGGTCGTTCAGCGCATCGCAGTAATTGCCTGCGTAGGGATACTTGGTGTTGGAGCCGCAGCGTGTGGATCGACTGGCACCAATGTCACCCCTGGAGCGCCGACGCCTGGATCGGCGCCGGCCGCAGCTAAAACACCACCGACTACAGCATCGCCCCAATCCGGTGGTTCCGGCTTCTGATTGCATACATCGGGATGGGGGGTCGCTCGGCGTACCGTTCACGGCTGTGCTGTATCGAACATCTGGCCGATTCGGATTGCGTTGCCGAACGGGTCGCGGATACCGAAGTCGATGCCGTAGGGCTTCGTGGACGGTTCGTCGGTGACATCGACCCCGCGGCTCTTGAGGGTCTTGTAGGTCGCATGGGCGTCGTCGGTCGTCAGGCACAGCCAGCCGCCCATCGCCCCTTTGGTGACGAGATCGCGGACCTGAACGGCAGTCGCTTCGTCCATCGCGGGAGGACCTGGCCGCTCTAGCAGTATCTCACGGACCGGGTCGCCGGGCACCCGGACGGTGAGCCAGCGCATGAACCCGAGATCGATGTCGGAGGCGACTTCGAGCCCGAGGACGTTGACGTAGAAGTTGAGAGCGTCGTCCTGGTCGAGGACGAATATCTGGGATCGGCTGATTGCGTTGTACACGTTGTCGATCGTACGGAACCGTTGCTCAGGGAGCTTCTCCGAAACTGCTCGGTCTGATCCACGCCTTGACGAAGCAGCTCGGCACGACGTCGAGGCGGCCTCGTGTCCGGTACCGAGTCGGCGACTCACCGACGATGTCGGTGAACGTACGGCCGAATGTACCCAGGCTCGAAAATCCGACCTGCATGCAGATGTCGGTGATCCCGTCGTTCGTGCTGCGCAGTAGATACATCGCCCGTTCGACCCGGCGGCGTTGCAGATAGCGGTGCGGTGTCTCACCGAACGTCGTCTTGAACGTCCGGATGAAATGCGCTTGGGAAACACACGCGACGCGAGCAAGCGCCGCAACATCGAGCTCGCTCCGAAACTCGCGATCCATCGCGTCACGGGCACGCAGCATCAACCGGTTCGTCAACTCCCGATCCGAAACCACCCAAACAGCTAACCATGATCGGTCACGCACCAATGAGGTCAAGGGTGTGGCACCGGCAGATCACGTCCGCTCCGAAGGGCATCAGAGCCAACTCGGCCGCCCCGATGTCCAGGGACTCCCGAACGACGAGGCGACGCATGCCTGTTCGATCTCGTCGACGGGGTACGGGGTGGCTCGATCCTCCAGGTGCAGCCGTCGGTAGAACTCGTTCACGACCACGGCGATCGGTGCATAGCGAGCGATGACTGCTGTCGCTGATGGCAACAGATCGGCGGGCTGGTATCCAGCGGCGCAGCGGCGGACGAACTCGTCGCGGGCCAGCCAGTCGGGTACGTCGGTGAGCTTGGTCACCAGCCAGTCGACGAGTCTGGTGATCGTGTGACAAGCGTCGTGACTGAGGTTGGTCGAGAGGAAGCTCGACTCGGCCGCAGACAGCTCGAAGCGCGGGGAAGTCGCTAGTCCGAAGTCGGCGAAGTACAGCCGTTGACCGTCGGTGAGGATGTTCCCGAAGTGTGCGTCGAAATGGAACAGGCCAGCGGCGTTCATCGAAACGACGTCGCTGCGCAGGCTTTGCTCGACCATCGCGATCGCTGCGTCGGCCTGGTCGTGACTCGCAGCTAGCTGTCCTTCGAGCCATTCGGGCAGAGCGTGGGGTAGATACTCGAGGAACAACGTGACAGTCGCCGAAGACTGACCGATCGCTTCGATCCGCCGGCGTACCGCAGCAGAGCCGTGCCAATACTCGACTGCACGTTCGACATCGGCAAGCTCGTCGGACAGTGGTAGCGCCGACGCCGGCCCGTCCAAAACCCGCCAGTGGTACATCAACGGGAAGTGCTCTGAATGCTTGCTGAGCACCCAGCTGGTGGTCATGGTGTGCGCGGCCAACTCCCGCCAAACGCCGAACGACGGAGATCCCACCCCGTATTGACACGACACCGGCAAACCGAACAGGTTGGCGGTCGACATCACGTTCTCGGGCCGGCGCTCCACATCGGTCAAGGGAATGCGTTTGACGAAGACCGGTGTGTCCTGGACCTGCAACAGCATCGACGTACCACCGATACCAGACCCGATGACCGGGGCCGCCTCGACGAGATCGCCGAGTCGACGATCGCTGAGCAGCGCGAGCGAACTGGCTATGGCGCCGTAACGGTCCAGGCGACGGGTGTGAGTTGCGTCAGCCCGGTCACCAGGGAACTGCATGTCGGCCCACCTTCCCGATCAGGACAAAATGCTTGAGCAAGCCTACGGATCCCGCGGTGTGGTTGGTCAGTGTGCGCCGACGGGTGTTGGTTGTGGTGGTGTGGTTTGGTTGAGGAGGGTGGTGGCGTCGTTGGGGGTGAGGGGTTTGGCGAATAGGTAGCCTTGGCCGTAGTCGCAGTGGTGGTCG
>JADGOT010000218.1 GCA_017882805.1 Glaciihabitans sp.
TTCGCCATGATGGAGAAGAGCGCGGCCTACCGCCAAGACCAGCTGCCGTCCACGCATCCGGTCGTCGCGACCATCAACGACCTCGAGGATGTGCAGGTCAACTTCGACCACATCACCTACGCCAAGGGTGGCTCGGTTCTCAAGCAACTCGTAGCGTGGGTTGGCATCGATGCCTTCTACAAGGGGGTCGCCGCGTACTTCAAGAAGCACCAGTACGCAAACACCGAGCTGCGCGACCTGCTGGCCGAGCTTGAGGTCACTTCCGGGCGTGAACTCACCGAGTGGTCACAGGTCTGGCTGGAGACCGCGGGTGTCAACACGCTTCGTCCGGCGATCGAGACGGATGCTGATGGCACCATCACCAGCTTCACCATCCTTCAGACGGCCGAGCCGGACTACCCGACCATCCGTCCACATCGCCTCGCTGTCGGGCTGTACGACCTCAAGGGCGGCAAGCTCGTTCGCGTGCACCGCGTCGAACTGGATGTCGCGGGTGACAAAACGTCCGTCGCCGAACTGGTGGGCCAGAAGAAGCCGGCACTCGTGCTGCTCAACGATGACGACCTCACCTACGCGAAGATCCGCCTCGATGACGACTCGCTGGCTGTTGCCATGGAGCACCTAAAGGACATCGAGGATGCCCTCGCTCGCGCACTCGTCTGGGGCGCGGCCTGGGATGCGATGCGCGACGGCGAAACGAAGGCGAGCGACTACATCGACCTCGTGCTCGACAACATCGCGAACGAGACCGAGTCGACCACCATCCGAGTAACGCTCGCGCAACTGCTGACCGCGGCCCGGTTCTATGTCGCGCCGGCCAAGCGCGATGCCGCCATCAAGAAGGTTGGTGACGCACTCTGGACGCTCGCACAAAATGCTGAGGCAGGATCTGATGAGCAGTTCCAGTTCGTGAAGGTATTCGCGGCGATTCCCTCGACGCCGGATCATGTTGCCGCGCTTCAGGCGCTCCGCGACGGCACGAGTTCGCTCAAAGGGCTGGAGATCGACGCCGACCTCGACTGGGAGCTGCTCGAAGGTCTCGTGCTCGTCGGCGCCGCAGGGCAACCCGAGATTGACGCAGCGCTCGCGAACGACAACACCGCGAACGGCCAGCAGTCGGCTGCGCGGGCGACAGCAACCATCCCGACCGCCGCCGCCAAGAAGGCCGCGTTCGAGGAAATACTCTCCCGGGATGACATCTCAAACCTGATTGTGCGTAACACTGGAGTTGGTTACCAGCACACCAATGACCCGTCGTCGCTAGCAGGGATGATCCAGACCTACTTTGACGCGATCACCACAATCTGGAAGTCGCGCAGCTACAAGATCGCGGAATACATCGTGTTCGGTTTCTACCCAACGCCGCTGGTTTCGCAGGAACTTGTGGATGCAACGAACGCCTGGTTGAAAGCCAACAACGAAATCCCGGCGCTGCGCAGATTGGTCATCGAGAATCTTGCTGGCGTCGAACGTGCACTGCTCGCTCAGAAGAAGGACAAGGAAGCATGATCGAAGCGGTCGGCCTGACCAAACGATACGGCGACAAGACCGCCGTCGACGGAATTGATTTCCAGGTACAGCCCGGCCGTGTCACAGGATTTCTCGGCCCCAACGGTGCCGGCAAATCCACGACCATGCGGATGATCGTCGGTCTCGATCGCCCTACTGCGGGCACCGTGACGCTGAATGGCAAGCGGTACGCGGATCTCAAAGCGCCGCTGCACGAGGTTGGTGTACTGCTGGACGCCAAGGCCGTTCACACCGGGCGCAGCGCGTACAACCACCTCCGCGCGCTCGCTGCTACGCACGGCATCAGCAAGAAGCGCGTCGACGAGGTCATCGCCCTCACGGGACTGGAGTCGGTCGCCCGCAAAAGAGTCGGCGGCTTTTCCCTCGGCATGGGGCAACGACTCGGAATGGCCAGTGCGCTTCTCGGCGATCCGGCAATCCTGATCCTCGACGAACCAGTCAACGGCCTCGACCCCGAGGGTGTCATCTGGGTGCGCACCCTGTCGCGGCACCTCGCATCCGAGGGACGCACCGTTTTCCTGTCGTCGCACCTGATGAGCGAGATGGCGCAGACGGCTGACCAGATCATCGTGCTCGGTCGAGGCAAGGTCATCGCGGATGCGCCGGTCGGCGACATCATCGCCCTTGCCGCAGGAAACTCGGTGCGCGTGCGCACACCGGATGCGACACGGTTCGCGAACCTTCTCTCCAGCAAAGACGTGACCATCACGAAGACCGATCCCGACCTGCTGGTCGTCAACGGCCTGAAGGCTGCTCACATCGGCGAGATCGCCGCCGGATCCAAGATTGTTTTGCACGAACTCACGCCGCTCGCGGGATCCCTCGAGGATGCCTACCTCGCCCTCACCGAGGACGACGTGGAGTATCACGCCACCAGCGTTGCCGACGAGACAGTCCCGATGGAGCCCGTACAGTGACTCATTCAAGTGTGACAACCGCGACCGTCGCCCTCCCCCATCGTTCATCGCGCCTGACGTTTGGTGGCGTGCTGAAATCCGAATTCATCAAGCTGTTCACCCTGCGCTCGACGTTCTGGTGCTGCGTGATCGTGGTTCTGCTCTCTGTCGGTGTCGGACTCCTTCTGGCGACCGTGACGGCGCCCGCGCGCGACGGTGTGCCCGCAGCCCCCAATCCGACAAATCTGCAGCAACAGGCCATCGCCGTGCGCGACGCCACCGTCGGTACTGGCATCGGCCAACTCGTGCTCTCGGTTCTGGGGGTTCTCGTGATCTCGGGCGAGTACAGCACCGGGATGATCCGCTCAACGTTTGCCGCTGAGCCCAAGCGCCTGCCGACACTGATCGCCAAGGCGATCATTCTCGGTGTGACGACGTTCGTAGTCGGTCTGGTCACTGTGTTCGGCACCGCGGCTATCATCTTCCCGCTCTTGCCGGGCATCCACGTTCATCCGGACTGGGGTGATTCGAAGCTGCTCCTGTCGCTCTTCGGGGCCGCTGGTTATCTTGCCGTGATCAGCCTCGTAGCCTTCAGCATCGGCGCACTCATCCGTAGCACGGCGGGCGGAATCGCGGCGGCGATGGGTCTCATCCTCGTTGCGCCGACCATTCTCGACATCATCGCGCTCACGACGGGCGCCGTCTGGGCCCAGAACCTCGTAACGTTCGCTCCGACAACCGCGGGAGCGAAGCTCTACGCCTACGTCAGCAGCACCCCTTCAACCACCGACGGCGTCATATCCCTCGATGCGCACCAGGGTGGCTACGTGCTGCTGGCGTGGTTTGTGGTGCTGTTCGTCGCAGCAGCGGTTCTGCTCAAGCGACGGGATGCCTAGGAGCGGGTGCTGCTACCAGCCTTGGGCCATCAGGGCGACGAGCGCGACTGAGGCGCCAACCGTGATTGCATGGCGAACCAGGATCCAGCGAACGCGGTAGCCGAGGAGTGACTGCGTCGGTGAGAGCTTCGCGGCCGCGCGGTAGCGGTTCGCGGTTGACACGTCGTTGCGGGCGATGAGCAGCGGGAGGCGGCTGACCGAGCGAAGCGCCATCATCGAGGCGAACACGGCGATCGAAACAACAACGATTGTGAGCACCGGTCCGCCGTGGCGAGTTTCCGGCTGCGCGAGATCGGGAGTGATGGCGGCGATGGCGGCGACCAGGGAGATCAACCAGGCACCGGCAAGGAGTCGACTGCGAGTGGCAACCAGCGTGGTCCAGTCCAGGCCAAGCATCTTGGCCCGCATTTCGACGGAGGGCTGGCGACCGAGTCGGCGACCGAGGTCGCGGTCGGGCAGGCGAATGTCACCGATGGTGGGCGATGCCCAGTTGTTTTCGATTTCCATGATTCGCTCCCCCGAGCCCAAGACCACGTGCAGCCAATCGCATACAGTTCCCCGCAAGACCAAAACTATCGGCGCTGACTCGCCCTCGGTATCCCACATAAGGGGGCACTCGGATGCGGGCCAAATAGACTGGCCTGGCCATGTCAGACGAGAAGAATCCACTCACTTTGCGATCCAGCGAGCACGGTGAAGCCGTCACCGGCAACTTCTGGCGGGAGGTCGGCGGGCGCCCAACGTTCGAGAAACTTGTGCGTACGTTCTATGTCGGGGTCGCCGGCGACGACATCCTCCGGCCGATGTATCCGGAGGACGACCTGGAGGGTGCCATCCAGCGCCTGACGGGCTTTCTGGAGCAGTACTGGGGTGGCCCGGGTACATACAGCGAACAGCGCGGTCACCCGCGGCTTCGGATGCGCCACCAGCCGTTCACCATCAATCCGGCCGCGCGAGATCGCTGGCTGATGCACATGCGCGCGGCGGTCGATTCGCTCAACCTGCCTCCCCTGCAGGACGGCATGCTCTGGGGCTACCTCGAGCGCGCTGCGTTCGCGATGGTCAACACGTTCGAGGACTAAGTCTCGACAAGCTCGACCCGAGATGAGTCTCAGGGAGCGACTCTGTAGCGGAGGTAAACGACACCGCTCGCAAAGCGGGTCTCATCCAGAAGCTCGAGGGTGAGGCGCGCGTCGTCGGGCAGCGCCCGGGTACCACCACCAACCATCACGGGCGACAGAAAGAGTTGAATTTCGTCGACCAGACCAGCCCGAAGGGCCTCGCCCGCAAGCATCGCGCCGCCGATCCCCAGGTCCTCGCGCGATGACTCCTTTAGTGCGCGCACGTGATCCGGCACAAACTCACGTTCGATCCGAGTGTTGCGCGTGCCGACCGCGTGCAGGCTCCGCGAATAGACAATCTTGTTCGCTCGGCTCCAGATGGTCGAAAAGTCTTGAACGACCCGGGGTTCTGTGGTCGTATCCCAGGAATCCCACACCGACATCGTTTCGTACATCCGGCGTCCGAACAGGTACGTTCCAACCCCGCGCTCGCGGTCGTTGACGAACCCATGAACTTCCTCGTCTGGCGCTGTGAAGTCGAAGCTTCCCGTTGCATCGACGGTGTAGCCGTCAGCCGAGGTGTGCGCGGAGTAGATCAGCTTTCCCATGCCGAAAGTCTCGCAGCTACCGTGCGCGCGCCACCACAGTTCGGGCGTGACGGAGCAGGGGCTCGTCAATCATCTTGCCCTCGAAGGTGAATACGCCACGCTCGGTCGCTGCGGCAGCGAGTATGGCGCGAGCACGGTCAACCTGCGCTCCGGTCGGAGCGTAGGCATCCCGAATCACTGCAA
>JADGOT010000219.1 GCA_017882805.1 Glaciihabitans sp.
CAGGATGTCATCATCCGTGAGGACGACTGCGGCACGAGCAAGGGCCTCGACATGCCCATCGCAACCCAGAACGCCGCAGGCGAGTGGGTTCGCGACGTCAACGTCGAGAACTCGGTCTACGCTCGTAGCCTCGCTGCGGACGCGGTCGACGCCAAGGGCAAGGTCATTGCAGAGGCTGGGGCGGACGTCGGAGACGTCCTGTTGCTGACTCTCTTGGATGCCGGTGTGCACGACATCAAGGTGCGTTCGGTTCTCACGTGTGAGTCCGCCGTCGGTGTGTGCGCGGTCTGCTACGGCCGTTCGCTCGCGACGGGTCTGCTCGTCGACATCGGTGAGGCCGTCGGTATCATCGCGGCGCAGTCGATCGGTGAGCCCGGAACCCAGCTGACGATGCGTACCTTCCACACGGGTGGTGTTGCCTCCGCGGATGACATTACGCAGGGTCTGCCGCGTGTCACCGAGCTGTTTGAGGCACGTACGCCGAAGGGCGCGTCCCCGATCGCCGAGGCGGCTGGCCGCATCACGATCGAGGACACCGACCGCAGCCGTCGTCTCATCCTCACTCCAGACAACGGTGACGAGCCGCACATCTACCCGGTTCTGCGTCGCGCGACCCTCCTCGTCGAGGATGGCCAGCACGTCGAGCTCGGTACGCAGCTCCACATCGGAAACCTGGACCCGAAGGAAGTTCTTCGCGTCAAGGGCGTTCGCGCGGTGCAGCTGCACCTCGTCGACGGTGTCCAGGGCGTCTACCGCTCACAGGGTGTTCCGATTCACGACAAGCACATCGAGGTCATCGTTCGCCAGATGCTGCGGAAGGTGACCGTCGTCGAGCACGGCGACACCGACCTGCTGCCCGGCGAGCTGGTCGACCGGCTCAAGTACAACGAGCTCAACCGCGCTGCCCTCACCGAGGGCAAGCAGACGGCATCGGCGCGTCAGGAGGTCATGGGTATCACCAAGGCTTCCCTCGCGACGGAGTCGTGGCTGTCGGCCGCGTCCTTCCAGGAGACCACGCGTGTTCTCACGCAGGCCGCCATGGAGGGCAAGTCCGACCCGCTAATGGGTCTGAAGGAAAACGTCATCATCGGAAAGCTGATCCCCGCGGGTACCGGTCTTCCGAAGTACCGCGACGTGTCGGTCGAGGCCACGGAAGAGGCCAAGAGCGAGCGTTACCCGAACCGCATCTTCACGGATGAGTCGGTGTTCAACGAGTCCGATCTGAGGTTCGTTGATTTCGACAGCTTCTCGTCGGATGACTACACCCCGGGTACGTATAACTAGGGACTCCTAGATCTAGTAACAAAATGAGAGGCTCCCACTAGGTGTGGGAGCCTCTCATTTATTCCGCCCCCCATTACCCCCACTTAGCGGGTATGGCGCACCAGACACGCCGCGGTTAGGTTTGCATTCTGGTGTGTACCCGAATGCGCACTGGCATCCAATTGGGGGGGTGAATTGGCTTGGCGTCGTTAACCGAGATCTTGATTCTCAGAGGCATTGTGCCTATTGAGAAGCTGGACATGATTTCTGGCGAGCGCGATAAAGATGACCAGGCGATTCTTCAGCTGCTTGATCAGGGTGTAGTCACTCAATCGCAGCTTGCTTCCGCTCGTGCAGCCCAGGCGGGCCTGCCCTACGTTGAGCTTCTTGAGTATCCGGTCGATCGCATCGCGGTCGCGCTCGTTCCGGCGGCAATGTGCCGCCGACACGAGGTTCTTCCGATCGGCATCGCCGGCGATTACCTGATGGTCGCCATGGTCGACCCGGGCGATGTCTTCGCACTTGACGACGTTCGCGCCGCATCCAAGATGCAGGCTCGGGCGGTCGTTGCCGAGCGCAGCGACCTTCGTGCCGCGATCGATCGTTACCTCCGCGCCGATAACGAGATCAGCGACCTCACCACCGCGATGGAGGAGGAGAGCGGATCGAAGGAGGTCGAGCTCTCCAACAGCTCTGAAGCGCACGAGGATGACGCACCAATTGTCCGGTTCGTGAACCTGCTGATCAGCCAGGGCATCCAGGACAAGGCTTCTGACATCCACATCGAGCCCGGCGAACACGACATGGGCGTGCGGTACCGCATTGACGGCGTGCTGCACGAGATGCAGGCCGCACCGAAGGCCATCCAGAACGGCGTCATCTCACGTCTGAAGATCATGGCGGACATCGACATCGCGGAGCGTCGCAAGCCTCAGGACGGCCGCATGTCGGTCAGCCACGGTGGCCGCAAGATCGACCTCCGTGTCGCGACGCTGCCGACCGTGTACGGCGAAAAAGTCGTCATGCGAATCCTCGACAACAACTCGTCGAGCATGGACCTGTCGAACCTTAACCTTCTCGAGCGCAACGCGAAGACCTTCGAGACCTCGTATCGGAAGCCGTACGGGATGATCCTCGTCACCGGCCCTACGGGTTCCGGTAAGTCGACCACGCTGTACACCACGCTCCACGCGGTCGCTCGCCCCGAGATCAACGTCATCACGGTTGAAGACCCGGTTGAATACCGAATGAAGGGCATCAACCAGGTTCAGGTCAACCCGAAGGCCGGTCTGACGTTCGCGAGCGCGTTGCGCTCCATCCTTCGTTCCGACCCGGACGTCGTGCTCCTCGGTGAGATCCGTGACCACGAGACCGCGCAGATTGCTATCGAAGCGTCCCTCACCGGCCACCTCGTGCTGTCCACGCTTCACACCAACGATGCTCCGAGCGCGATCACCCGTCTGACGGAAATGGACATCGAGCCGTTCCTCGTCGGGTCCGCCCTCGACTGCGTCGTCGCCCAGCGTCTCGCGCGTCGCCTCTGCGACCGCTGCAAGACACCGTACGCCCACGATCCGGCTTCGCTGGATGCGCTCCAGATCGGTTTCGACGCGTCGCAGCCGGTCCCGACGCTCTTCCAGCCGGTTGGCTGTTCGCAGTGCTCGAACACGGGCTACCACGGACGAATCGCGTTGCACGAAGTGATGGCGGTGTCGGAAGAGATCGAACGTCTCGCCGTCGCGCGTGCCTCAAGTGCCGAAATTGGTCGCGTGGCCCGTGAGCAGGGGATGCTCACGCTTCGTCAGGATGGCTGGGCAAAAGCCCAGCTCGGATACACCTCAATCGAAGAGATTCTTCGAGTTGTCGCCTAGTTCCCTGGGGAGGGACAGTCAATGAGCAAGCCAGTTTACGAAATCCCGGTAACGGGAGACGAGCCAGGCCAGCCAGCGAGCTTTCCGCCGCCGGCCCGCGACGCGCGCCCGCGCAATCTCAACACCGCGCCGCCTCCATCTGCATCAGGTGGCGCCCCGACGTACCCGACGACGCCCGACGCGCCGTTCACGAGTCCGCCTCCCACGATCGCTCCCGAGGGAGGCTGGCCCGCAGCGCAAGACGCGGCACCAGCGCTTCCGTCTATACCGGGCCTGACGCCAGCACCTGAGCAGCCCTCGGTCTTTAGCGCGCCGATGCCGGATGGCGCGTGGGCCGCTGCTCCCGCTCTTGAGCCGAGCAATACGGCGAGCTTTCCGCCGCCCGCCGCGCCGTTCGCTGCGCCGACTGCTCGAGTGGATTCCTTTCCGCCGCCAGAGGCAGGTGTTGAATTCGCGCCGCCAAGTGCCGAGAGCCTGAGCTTCGCAGAGCAAATGTTCGCGCAGGACGGCGTCTCGTCAACTCTTGCGACAGCGGACCCTGACCTTATCGCCGCGCTTTCTGAGGTCTTGTTTCTGAACGCATCTGACCTGCACGTTGCTGTTAACACCCCACCGATGTTCCGAGTCGATGGCCAGCTGGGGCCTCGATCGATCACGACCCCGTGGGGCCGCGACAAGGTCACGTCTGCGTTGCGTAGCATCCTGACCGAGGTTCAGGCTGAGCGGTTCGACGAGGCGCTCGAGCTCGATATCGCCTACACAATCTCGGCGAACGCCCGTTTCCGGGTCAACATGTACCAGCAACGAGGCGCAATCGGTGCGGCTTTCCGTCTGATTCCGACGGAGATCAAGTCGCTCGTGGATCTCGGCGTTCCAGAAACGGTCTCGCAGTTCGCCACTCTTCCGCGTGGACTCGTGTTGGTCACTGGGCCGACCGGTTCGGGAAAGTCGACCACACTTGCGGCTCTCATTGACCTGGTCAATAAGACCCGCGCAGACCACATCATGACGGTCGAAGACCCGATCGAGTTCATGCACGGTAACCAGAAGTCTCTGGTCAACCAGCGTGAGGTCGGTGAGGACACGCATTCGTTCGCCGCCGCGCTCAAGCACGTGCTGCGGCAAGACCCCGATGTCATCCTGATTGGTGAGCTTCGAGACCTCGAGACCATTTCTGTGGCACTGACGGCGGCTGAGACTGGCCACCTTGTCTTCGCGACGCTTCACACGCAGGATGCGCCGCAGACGATCGACCGTATTATCGACGTCTTTCCGCCGCACCAGCAGGGTCAGGTCCGAGCGCAGCTCGCCGCCACGTTGCGCGGCGTTGTCTGTCAGACGCTTGTCAAGAAGGCCAGCGGTAAAGGCCGAGTGGTTGCGACTGAGGTGCTCATCGCAACTCCCGCAGTCGCAAACCTCATTCGTGAGGGAAAGACCTTCCAGATCGCTTCCGCGATGCAGGCTGGAGGCGACGTCGGTATGCACACGATGGACCGTCACCTGGCGGACCTCGCGAACGCCGGTGTAATCACGCAGCGGGCCGCGATCGATAAGGCTCAGGACGTCGAAGGCATCAAGATGCTGATTCAGCGCGTTGATTCGACCGCTGACAACAGGAGTGCAAGCATGGGCAATCCGAGTTACGACGACGCATACTCGGGGGCTGGTCACTAATGGCAACGTTGGCGTACGCATACACCGGTCGCGACTCGTCAGGCCGGATCGTCAAAGGAAAGCTGGAAGGGTCGAGCGAGTCCGCCGTTGTTGCGCGGATGCGCACTATGGGGCTCTCACCGGTTGCGATTTCGGAGTCCGCAGGCGGCACGGGACTAAACCGTGACC
>JADGOT010000220.1 GCA_017882805.1 Glaciihabitans sp.
GCGTCGGACACCGCGAGAATAGGCATTCCGTAGATGGGCGAACCGGGACTGGTCTTGGCTGCGGGATTGACGACGTCATTCGCGCCGACCACGAGGGCCACGTCAGCGGACTTGAACTCCGGGTTGACCTCGTCCATCTCCTTGAGCTTTTCGTAGCCGACATTGGCTTCCGCGAGAAGGACATTCATGTGTCCGGGCATTCGGCCGGCCACCGGGTGGATGGCGAAGAGCACTTCGATGCCCTTGGCTTCGAGGGTCTCGGCGAGTTCCGCGAGCGTGTGCTGAGCTTGCGCGACCGCGAGGCCATAGCCGGGCACGATGACGACTTTCTGTGCGTAATTCAGGAGGATCGCGACATCCTCTGCCGTTCCCGACTTGACGGGTCGATCGGAGATGGTGGTCGAGCCCGCGGTGGATCCGCCCTTGCGGAAGGCGCCGAAGATGATGCCGCTGACACTGCGACCCATTGCCGTCGCCATGGCGCGGGTCAGGATGGTTCCGCTCGCGCCAACGAGCGTGCCGGCAACCAGAAGCAGGACGTTGCCAAGTACGAGACCGGATGCCGCAACCGCGAGCCCGGTGAACGCGTTCAGCAGGGAGATCACGATGGGGACGTCGGCACCGCCTACGGGTAGAACCAGCAGCACACCGACAATGAGCCCCAGCGCGAGCAACACCAGTGCAACAAGGAAAACCCGTTCGATCGCGACGTAGGCACCAGCGCCTAAGACGACGAGCACGACGAAACCCATAATCCAGCGCTGACCCGGGAAGGTCAGCGGCCTGGTCGGCATCAATTCCTGGAGTTTCAGAAACGTGATCGCGGAGCCCGAGAACGAGGTTCCACCAACCAGCAGTGTGAACGCGACCGCGAGGGCCGTCCACGGAGAATGCACCTTGGAAAGTTCGAGCAGTGACACCACTGCCGCCGCACCGCCACCGACCCCGTTGAAGAGGGCAACGAGTTGCGGCATCTGGGTCATCTTCACCCGACGCGCAACCGGAGCGGCGATGAGGGCGCCCACGATCAGAACCCCGATGATCCACGGGAGGTTGCTGAGCTTGGCCGACAGAAACACCGTGACGACTGCGATGAGCGCTCCAGCCGCACCGGTGAGATTGCCGCGGCGAGCACCCTTTGGCGAGCTGAGCCCGCGCAGGGCAAGGATGAAGCACACGGCGGCCGCGAGATAGAGAAGGGCGGCCCATTCCGCCGGGATCAGGTTCATTCCTTGTTCTCCGGCTTCTTCGAGGCGGGCGCCTTGCGGCCGCCAAACATTTCGAGCATCCGGTCGGTCACAACGAATCCGCCGACCAGGTTTACGGTTGCGAGGAGTACAGCAAAGAGGCCGGCCGCGAGGATGAGCGGGGTGTGAGCCTCACCGGCCACGATGATTGCGCCGACCAGGATGATGCCGTGGATGGCGTTCGCACCCGACATGAGCGGAGTGTGCAGGGTGCTCGATACCTTCGAGACGACCTCGAAGCCGACGAACACCGCGAGCACGAACAGTGTGAGGAGCGTGATCGGGTCCATCTACTTGACCGCTTTCTGGCTTGGGGTTAGTGCCGCGATTGCCTCGCGCGTCTGGGCGTGGTTGACGGTGCCGTCACGAGTCAGGCAGGCGCCGTCCACTACCTCGTCGGTGAAGTCGGGTGTGACCCGCCCATCGACCGTCATGAGCGCGATGAGGTTCGAAACGTTTCTGGCGTAGAGCCGCGACGCGTCGTGGGCCATGGTTGAGGGGGCGTCCTTCATCCCGACGAGGGTGATGGAACCTCCGCTCGGCAGTGCGATCGCCACGTCCTGGCCCGGCTTGCTGCCTTCGACGTTGCCGCCGGATTCCGCGGCGAGATCCACAATGACGGAGCCATCCCGCATCCCCGTGAGCATGTCCTTTGTGACCAGCCGCGGTGCGGGGCGACCCGGGATAGCCGCGGTGGTAATAATTACGTCGGCCTGCGCGAGGTACGGTGCCAGCAACTCCTGCTGTCGCTGCGCCCGATCCGCAGCGAGCTCGGTCGCGTAGCCACCGGCGCCATCCGCCGTTTCGAGTTCGAGTGTGATGAATGTGCCACCCATCGATCGAACCTCGTCAGCCGACGCCGCACGCACGTCATAGGCCGAAACCTTCGCGCCGAGTCGCTTCGCCGTTGCGATGGCCTGGAGGCCCGCGACGCCAGCTCCAAGGACAACGACGCTGGCGGGCGGGATCGTCCCCGCCGCCGTCATGTAAAGGGGAAAGAATCTCGGCAGCCGGATCGCGGCCTCGAGCACGCATCGGTATCCGGACACGAGCGCCTGCGAGGTAAGAGCATCCATCGACTGAGCCCGAGAGATTCGCGGAACGAGTTCGAGCGCGAAGGATGTGACTCCCCGCTTTCGCAGTTCGTCGACGACAGCCAGATTGGATGCGGGCGACCCGAGCCCCACGGTGATTGCGGTCTTGGGTAGCTTCTTCACATCGACGGCGCGGAGCGGCCGAACGTGCAGAAGTACCTCGGTCTTCGTCAGGTCAACACTGTTCACGAGAGTCGCACCCGCAGCCGCATAGTCTGCGTCGAAATAGCCCGCACCGAGCCCGGCGCCCTTCTCTACCGCGACAGACAGGCCGACGCCGACGAGATGACGAACGGAGTCCGGAGTTGCCGCCACCCGCCGCTCACCTGACTCGGGTTCGGTTCGAACCGTCAGATTCATTTCTCTCCCTTGAGTGCCGCCCACTGGCGCTCAAGCGAAAGTGGCTGCAGCATGGCTCAGCTTGCCTGATTTTCCGGGCGCTCGACCACTGACGCGCGCGGGGCGCTCAACTAAGCTGACGCTCAGCACGGCGAGAAACTGCGCCGGCAGGAGGAGTGACACGCATGGGTGGGTTCGCGGCCTGGTTATTCGGGCTCGCTGCCGAGCAACCGCGTGAATATCGGCGACTACTTCGCATCCGGCGCGACATCTACTCGACAATCGCGAATCTCGACGCCGAGATCCTGCGCTCCGACGAGCCCATCCCCTTCGCTCGGATGGACCCTCAGGCGTTTCGACCGCTTAAGGATGGGGCCGCCTGGGGCAAGAAACTGGACTGTGCCTGGCTCCACGTCACTGGCGAGGTCCCCGCTGGGCACGACGGTGCGGTCGTTCTGCTGGGCATCCGGGGTGAGGGCCTCGTGTACGCGCCGACCGGAGATGTCGTCGACTCGGTGAGCACGGTCTGGATCCAGGCCGATCTTCCGTCGAGCGGTGGAAAATACCGTCCTCTCGAGCACGTTGCGATTCGGGACGGCGCCGTCGACTTCTATGCCGACGTCGCGTACAACGGGTTTCTGCTCTACCCGTACGGCAACGCGCTCTATCACGGTGCGCGCGTTGCCGTCCGAGACGAGACCGTCTTCGGCCTCTACTACGACTACATGACACTTCTCGTGCTGGCGGGACATACCGAGGATGCGGGTCTCGAGGCAGAGCTGCGCCAGAGCCTGCGAGCCGCATTCGCGCGATTCCGCGCTGGCGACGCGAAGGGGGCACGAGCTGCCCTCGCTCCGTCGGTGGCCGCCCCCTCCACCAGCGATTTCGTCTACAGCGCGATCGGGCACGGCCACCTCGATATGGCCTGGCTCTGGCCCCTCCGCGAAACCCGGCGCAAGGCCGCCCGCACCTACACGCGCGCGGTCAACACCACGATCGACCGCGACGGCTACCTCTACGGCACCAGTCAGCCCCAACAGATGCAGTGGATGAAGGAGGATCAGCCGGCGATCTTCGAGCGCCTGAAGAAGGCAGTCGCCGCCGGTCGCATCGAACCGCAGGGCTCGTTCTGGGTCGAACCAGACACCAACCTCCCGAGCGGCGAATCCCTGGTGCGGCAGGCCCTCATGGGTCGCCGATTTCTCCAGGACGAATTTGGGCTGGGCGACCCCGACTTACGCCTTTGCTGGTTGCCCGATACGTTCGGCTACAACGGCAACCTGCCACAGATTCTGAAGAAGAGCGGGATGGACTGGTTTCTGACCATCAAGCTCGCGTGGAACAAGATCAACGATTTCCCGCACCGTACCTTTCATTGGCAGGGCATCGACGGGTCTACTGTGCTCGTGCACATGCCGCCCGAGGGCGACTACAACAGTCGCGGCGCAGCGGACGGACTCCTTAACGGCATAAAGAAGTATCCGGAGCGCGAGCTGAACACCGCACTGCTCGTCTACGGCGCGGGCGACGGAGGAGGCGGACCCGGCGAACTACACCTCGAGCTACGGGAGCGCGAGAAGGATCTGCGCGGTCTGCCCCGCGTCGAGTTCTCGACGGCGGGAGACTTCTTTCGCGCTCTCGAGAAGCGGGATGTCGAATACACCCACAAGGGCGAGCTCTACCTTGAAACGCACCAGGGTACGTACACGACCCAGGCGAAGATCAAGAAGCACAACCGTCTGGTCGAGCGGATGCTCCACAACGCCGAGGCGCTCGCTGTCTTCGCGGGTGACGACAGTCGACCGATTCTGCAGGAGCTCTGGCGCGAGGTGTTGCTCAATCAGTTTCATGACATCGTCCCCGGCTCGTCGATCGAACGCGTCAACCGCGAGGCGGTAGAGACCTATGAGCGAATCGAGAACACGGTCGCGGCATACAGCGCCGATCTCATATCGCGATTGCCGCGTCGGACCGGGGCCACAACGGCGGCGAATCTCACCAGCTTCCACCGGAGCGAATACCTGAAGGTCGACCAGAACTGGTTCACGGCCGAGGTTGCGCCCTACGCGGCTTCAGCCGTCGAGGCGGCGAGCGAATTCCGCGAGCTCGCCTCGACGCAGGACTCGATCAGCAACGGCATCCTGACAGTTCGATTCGGTGCATCCGGCGAGATCGTCTCGTGCCTCGACAAAGACGGCGGCGAACACTCGGCGGGAGGTCTGAACCGCCTCGTTCTTCATCGCGACCCGTTCCAGTTTCCGTTCGACGCGTGGGATATCAAGCAGGACTACTACAAGACCGCGCCGCGTACCGTTCGCATGTCACATGTCGGAACGATCGTTGATGGCCCGCTCGTCGTCCGCACGCAGTCGCACCGATCACGATCGTTCACCATCGAGCAGCGAATCATTCTCGAGTCCGGCAGCGACGTCGTGCGATTCGAGACGACCGTCGACTGGCACGCCACCCACAGGATGCTGCGCGCGCAGTTCTATCCGACACATTTTGGATCGACTGCCAAGTCGGAGATCCAGTTCGGACACATCGCGCGCGTCACGACCGAGAATGACTCGGTCGAGACCGCTCAGTTCGAGACCTGTGCCCACAAGTGGATCGCGACCGAAGACGACCGCGGCGGATTCGCCCTGCTCAACGACAGCAAGTATGGGCATCGGGCGAAGAACGGGCTACTCAGCCTCAACCTGCTGCGCTCGCCCACCTTCCCCGACAAGACAGCCGACCGCGGCAGCCATTCGTTTACCTATGCGTTCACGCCGTTTGCGGTAGATGATCTCGCCAAGGTCGTGCGTGAGGCCTACCGGCTCAACAACCCACTGACCGTGGGGGATGCCTCGTTCGAAAGCTTCGCAAGTGTTGACGATCCGGGCGTGATACTCGAGACCATCAAGACAGCAGAGAGCGGCAAGGGCACGGTTCTTCGCCTCTACGAGAGCCTCGGCCGAACCACAACCACGGCACTGCGTACGCGTTTGCCGCACTCCGCGGCACAACTAACAGATCTACTGGAACGCCCACTCGGAGCTGCCGATCTCGGTGCGCTCACGCTTACCCCATTCGAGATCGTCACCATTTTTTTGGAGCCCTAATGACCGCATCTACACTCTCGAGAATACCGTCGGCGCGCACGCAGGCGGTCGCTATCGTCACGGCCGCCTTCGGGCAAAACGCGATCCTGACCACGGTCACCACCTTCATCCTGCTGTACCTCTCGCAGTACGCAGGCTTCTCGGCCGCGGCGATCGGGGTAGCGGCGACAATCGTTGGAGTCGCGAAGATCCTGGATGCCGTGAGCGACCCGATCCTCGGCAGCATCATCGACATGACTCACTCGCGGTGGGGAAAGCTGCGGCCGTTTATCCTCTTTTCGGCGGCCCCCGTCGCGCTCCTCACCGGTTTGCTGTTCTCGGTGCCGAACACCAACCCGACCGGCCAACTCGTCTTCTTCGGCATCGTTTACGTCGTGTGGGGGATCGTCTACACCGTGTGCGACGTACCCCTCTGGGCACTCATCGGATCGGCGTTCGTCGAGCCGGCGATGCGCAACCGTGTTATCGGCAACGTTCGCGCGTTCGGATCGATCTCGCTCGGTCTGGCCACCCTCGGCATGCCCTATCTCGCGCTGGCATTGAGTTTCGCGCCGCACACCACTGCGGCGGGATGGTCTCGCGCGGTGTTCACGGTCGCCATCGTGGGGATGGCACTCTACCTGCTCGCGTTCTTCTTCGGTCGTGAACGCGAGACGGCCGCCCAGACCCGCCTCAACTTCCGGCAGCTGTTCGGGACACTCGTCAAGAACACCCCGCTGCTCATGGTGCTTCTCGGCTCGATTCTGGGGTTCGGTCGCAACATCGTGCAGTCTGGCGGAGCGCTCTTCGCGGTAATCGCTTACGGGAAGTCACCAATCTTCTTCACCTTCATCGGCGGGTCACTCATCGTCGGTCTCGTGGTGGCAGCCTTTGTGACGCCGCTAGTGCTTCATCGGATGGCAGCGCGAACGGCCGCGATCGGCAGCTCGCTAATCGCCGCGGTGATTTACGTCATTACCTACTTCCTGGGCTTCAACAGCCTGTACGTCTTCATGGTGGCCATCTTCCTGACGGGGCTCACGCTCGGCGTGTTCCTCGTTATCCAGGCATCGATGATCGCGGACGCTGTCGACGATGTCGAGAAGCGCACGGGCGTGCGCAACGACGGCATCTCGTTCGCAACCCTGACGTTCTCATCCAAGGTCATGGCAGGGCTGGCAGTGATCGTGTTCGGCGCGTTTGTCGCGCTCGCCCACTACCAGACCGGCGTGAAGGTGACCCACGACATCCAGAACGTGATCTTCATGTCGATCACGCTGGTGCCCGCTGCGAGCTGCGTGCTGTCGGCCATTCCCTTCTGGTTCTATCGACTGGGCGGCCCGAAAGCCGCACGATGACGACATAAGCGGTGGGCGGGCGACCTACTAGCGCTCGTCAACTCAGACCGGCGGATGACGGGGCAGGTCGAGCAGCACGTTTTGTCGCCTGCCATCCCACCGCGGTGACCCGTCGATCTCCTCCGTCAAGAAGGTTAAACACCGGTTACTGTTCTCTCGCCGCACCTATCCGAACCAGTGGGATTGGGTCGCCTGCCCCGCGGGTTCGTACTCCGTGATCAATTCAATGGGCTCATCCGGTCGCAGGAAGATGGTGACTCCCTCTTCTGGCGCGGAGCTCCCTCGCGGAAGGAACGTGAAGCCTTGCGGCTCCGACAGTCCGGCGAGCACCTCCGTCGACAGGGTCAGGAGCCGTTCGCCGTCGTTCCAATTCAGGTGGTAGATCTTTCCCGCGTGAACCAGAACCCAGTAACGCGCAGTCGAGTGGCCGGTCGCCGCCTGAGTCGCTGTTCGGGAAGTCATGCCTCAAGTCTGAAGTTGCGCCAGATACCCAGGCAAGGGCCCAAAGTCCCGATTCCGACGAACATTCGTCATAGCCGTCGGTGTTCGCCGTCTCTATGAGTGAGAGGTGGTGGAGGCCGCCTCCACGGTTGGGAGGCC
>JADGOT010000221.1 GCA_017882805.1 Glaciihabitans sp.
GGACTGCGACGGCGGCGGCAACCAGCGATGATCCGTTGAGCGCCGCCGCCGTGAGGCCACCGCCGAGCACCATCAGGGCGACGCAGACCATCTCGATGGCCCGCGCCGGCGAGGGAACCAGTACGAGCAAAACCCACGCCGCGTTCGCGAGGAGAGCGCCGATCAGCACCCACAGTGGGATGTGGCCATCCAGGTACTGAACGACGACCGACCAGCTGATGACTGCGGCGCCGAAGAAGCTGAGGCCACGCCCCAGCTGACCTCGGCCGATCAGCGTCGGATCGCTCATGAGTCCATCATGCTGCGACGAGGCCCTTGTGCTCCATCCTTACGCTGACGACAAGAGCGCGAGCCGCACGGTTGGCGGCGATAACAAGCAGGATCGTGCCGGTCGAGGCGAGCAGGGCCGACGGGAAGTAGTGCGTCGTCAGCAACTCGATACCGATCCGAATCGCGATGAGCACGAGCCAGAGTGCGGCACCAAGCCCACCCGTGCGGGTCTCGGTCACGGTGACTGACGGATCGAAGTCGACCGGAACGGCGCTGCGCTGACGAAGATCCGATGCGCGTTGTGGCCGGGTGCGGAACCGCGCCAGCGACCCCATGATTGCACCAAGGCCAAGCGAGATCACCAGCTCCCCGGCGAGAATCAGCAGGTCGATCGGCTCGACATTCGAGACCGACTTGGTCTGGGCAAGCATCACCAGCCCGACGATCGCAATGATGACGGGCATCCGCCAGAACCGGGATGGGCTCGCGAGTTGCCAGGTGAACTGGCGATAGATGATCCAGCAGACAACTGCAACAGCGATGAGGATGTCGGTGACGGTCGAAATGTTCATGTGGCAAGCCTCGCCCAGCGCTTCGCCCGCGACCACCGCCCGGGGGTGGAGACCGGGTGGAGATTCTTTTCGACGGTGCTGCGAGAATCGAAGGATGCCCGAGTATCCGCACGTAGTCCTGAAGGAGAGCGGCTATCTCGCGGTCATCGAGCCTGACCGCTGGGTTCCCGGAGGGTTCATGCTCGTAGTCGACGGCACGCCGCAGTCGCACGTCAGCGTCGACAATCCGGGCCAGCTGTACTTCGAGTACGTGGCGCGTATCGGTCACGTCATCGATCAGTTGGGGATGCCCGGCGAACCGATTACCGCCGTGCATCTTGGCGCTGGCGCTCTCACTCTCCCCCGGTACATCCACCGCACCCGGCCCGGGTCGCGTCAGCAGGTCATCGAGCTCGAGCGCGAACTCGTGGACCTGGTGCGGGCGGAGATCCCGCTGCCTCGGGACGCCGGAATTCGCATCCGCTACGGCGATGCGCGCGCCGTGCTGGGCCGGCTGCCTGCCGGACTCGTTGGCTCTGCCGACCTGGTCGTAGTTGACATCTTCAGCGGAGCACGTACTCCCGCGCATGTGACGAGCCTGGAGTTCTACCGCGAGGCGGCCACCCTCCTAAAACCGGACGGCGTTATGGCCGTCAACGTCGCGGACGGACCGGGCCTGCGATTCGCGAGAGCACAGGTTGCCACGGTCGCGGCGGCGCTCGAAGACGTCGCCGTACTGGCCGAGACCCAGGTACTCAAGGGTCGACGGTTCGGCAATGTCGTCATCATCGGTTCTCGTGCGACGCTTCCACTCGACTGGATGCCACGCCTTCTCGCGGGCGGGCCGCATCCGTCGAAAGTCGTGGCGGGCCGCGAACTAAACGACTGGATCGCGGGCGCACCGATCACAACGGATGCGACGGCCGTCCCGTCGCCGCCACCATCGAAGAGCATCTTTCAGGTACGGCCCGGTTCCGCCGACAACTGAGAACTGCTCCCTCACATCGGCGCGGGCCGTCAGTTTTCGTCGACTCGCGCACGGTGCCGTCGCACGACGGCCCCGCGAGCTAGCCTCATCGAGTGGCAGAACTTGACCGGGTGCGCAAGTGGGCAGAAGCCCTCATTGCGCTGCACCTCGACCCAGCGTTGTGGTCCTTCGGGTTCGACAATGCCAAGACCCGCGCCGGGCTCTGCAGCTTCGACCGCCACCGCATCACGGTTTCCCGATATCTCGCCGGACGCTACGAAGACGACGAGATCCATCAGATCCTGCTACATGAGATCGCGCACGCACTGGCTGGGCCACGCGTCGGGCACGGTCCGCGCTGGCGCGCCATTGCGAAGGAACTGGGCTACGACGGAAAGCGCACCCACGACGGCGCGATTGCTCATGAGTTCGCGCCCTGGGTTGGCACGTGCCCGGCTGGCCACGTGCACTATCGCTATAAGCAACCGCGCGGAGTGCTCGCCTGCGGTCGGTGCTCAAAGCGATTCGATCTCGCGAACCAAATCGGCTGGCGGCAACGCAACGTGACCGCCGCAAGCAGGCGACCCGCCAACTAGAGAGCGGTGATCGCGTCGTCCAGCGTCTGCACGACTTCCTTCCAGTGGCCGAGCATGATCTTTCGCTCCTCGCGGCCGCTCAGTCGCTCCTGGTGAAAGGCGATGGTCGTGCCGGTCTCCACCTGCTTCACGGTGAGCTGCAGCGTCGAGTCGTGGTTCCATTCCTCGGGGCGCCAAGACAGGCGGATGCGGAGGCCGTCGGTGACGCTGAGCACGGTTCCACTGATGTCGTCGTCGGTCGCGTAGGCGGCGCCCTTCTCTAGGGTGAGCGTCGTGTTGCCCAGCCAGAGCGGAAGGCCGGCGCCGAGGAGAAAGGTCCACACCGTCTCGACCGGCGCATCCACCGTCTTGCGCACTCCCACTTCCCAGCCGGCGTCTTTGGTTTGACCGGTCGGTGTGCGTGCTCTGGAATCAGCCATGTCACCAAACCTAATGGTGCTTACCTCCCGTAACCATCGATAATGGTTACATGCGTCAAACGGTACCGACAGGGCAGTGGATCAGCCGAGATGGCCAGGACTGGTGGTTCGATGCCGGGTCTGTCGCCATCGACTTTGCATACGCGGGAGGGTTCGGCAACGGGCCTGAGTCGATCTCGACGCCCGCAGAGTTGACCGAGTGGCTGGTCACTCGCTTCCCGGAACTGGTCGGTGATGCGACCGATCGCGAATTCTCGGATTCGCTTGCACTACAGCGCGCGCTAACTCGTCTCGTGATTGCGGTCGGCACCGGTGCGCGTGGCCCGGCCGAGGACATCGATGTGGTCAACCTGTTCGCTGCAACCCCGGACATCCCGCCGTCGCTCGCCGGCGGAACCCGCCAAGCGGGCCGCTCGCGGGCTCACGTCGGTCAGTGCCTGTCGGCGATCACACGCGATGCCATCGAGATCTTCTCCGCTGACAACCTGGACCGGGTTAGGGAGTGTGCCGCGGACGACTGCTCGCTGATCTTCTACGACGAATCCCGGTCGAACAATCGCCGCTGGTGCTCGATGCAACGGTGCGGCAATCGAGCGAAGGTGCGCGCCCACCGCAACCGCAGCGCTGGCGAGCAAGCTACTCGCTGACCTGTACTTCTTTCCAGAAAGCCACGTACGCCTGAAACGAACCCTTGGATCTATCAAGGAGCGTGGAATTCCGGGGATCTGACGTGCTGTGAAAGCGTGTGACGCCGTGGCTCTGGGTACACCTGTGGGCACACTTAGCCCATGGCGAGTAGGCGGGAAGTAGATCTAAAGCCTGCAGAGCAGGCTCTGAGAAAGCTGGACGATCTCCTACGGGTCTGAGACGGTGTTCGGCGCCAATCTCCCTCTTCGGCTCCAGACGGAGTAAACCGTGGTTCTCCCGAATTCTCGCCCGAACCTCGAAGTCGGCAACTATGTATTTGGAAGCGCCGCTTCTCCTGGTCCGCTCCGCTCCCCGCGCTTCGCATGAATCATGTGTGAGCCCGACAACTTTTCGGCCGAGAATCGGTTCAAACTTTCTTTACTCCATCAAGACCACACCTGGCGGCGCTTCCGCCGAGTAGCAGCTAAGTGATGCGCGTTCGGATGCGCCACGCGGCCAGCGCGGTGAAGACAACAGCGCAGGCCATAAGGATCGCGGCGACAACAGGCACGGTGGCCTCCCAGTCGCCCACGAACGCCGTGATGCCGTAGTACCGGTTCAGAAAGTCGATCGCGTGCTGATCGCCACCGACGAGCGTGGACAGCGTGTCGGCCGTGAGTTCGTGTCGCATGAGCATTGCTGATTGGGCGAACGGGAGCACGTTGACGATGTTGCGCGCGGCCACGGGGAAGAGCCCGACGGCGATGTACGCGCCGGCGAGGAATCCAACGACGGTTCCCACGATTGTCGCGAGTGCCGAGAACGCGCCGGTGGTTTTCACGAATGACGTGACGAACGCCCACAGTGCCGCAAAGGCCACGCTCGCGAGGATGATCCAGCCGACCGTCCGGAGAATAGCGAGCACCCCGATCACGACTCCGTCGACGAAGTACAGATACGCGAGGCTTACCCCGAACACGATCGTCGTCATGATCAGGGCGACCACGACGGTCGCGAGCAGGTAGCCGAGCACGAGCTGCCCGCGCCGGATGGGTGAGACCAGGAAGTCGCGGAATCGGCCGGTCGCCGCATCTTCGATGAATACACCGAGGGCGCTGAGGGGCGTGGTGATCGACGTCATGGCGATGATGCCGCCGAACATCCAACTGTCGACGAAACCGCGAACGTCGCCCACCTTGGCTTGTGGAAACGCGGCGACAATCGAGGTCGTCTGCAGGTTTGAGAGAAAGAGCGAGTAGAGCAAGAAGACGATGAGGGCGCCGATGAGCGAGAAGAACACGTTGAGGCGATCCCGGAAGAACAGCCTGAGGTTACGACTCATGATCGCGAGCACGACACCCATCAGCTCGTCTCCTCGACGCGCTCGCGACCGGTAAGCGCGAGGAACACATCGTCCATGCGACCGTGGCGAAACTCGAAGTCGAGCACGTTGTCGCCATGTTCGGCGAGCAACCGTCGAGCGATAGTGGCATCCCGCACTCGAAGGTCGGCAGTGCCCCCGCGGTCGGTCAGCTCAACTCCAGCCGCCTCGGCGAGCCGACGAAGCCTGGGGAGATCGCGCGAGGTAACGGTCAGGATGCTGTGGCTGTGCTTCGCTCGAAGCTCGGTCGGCGTACCCTGCGCGATAATCCGCCCCTCGTCGATGATGCTCACGAGATCGGCCTCCTCGGTCTCCTCCATGTAGTGCGTCGTGAGGAAGACCGTGAGCCCGTGCCGGTCGCGCAAGTCGTGGATGGTCGACCACACCTGTGCGCGACTCGCTGGGTCGAGGCCCGCCGTTGGCTCGTCGAGGAACAGAATCGAGGGCGAGTGCAGGAGCGCGCGAGCGATGTCGACGCGCCGTCGCTGCCCGCCAGAGAGCTTGCCGTAGCGACGGTCGAGGAATCCTTCTAGTCCGATGAGCGCAGCGAGTTCCGTGATGCGGGCGCCGATCCGGCGCCGGTCGGCGGTGTAGAAGCGGGCGCGGGTCGTGAGGTTTTCGCGGGCCGTGAGTTGGGCATCCAACATCGAGTCCTGAAAGACGACACCGATCTGGCGGCGGATCGGCTCGGGGTCGTGCCGCACGCTGTGGCCCTCCACGGCGATCTCGCCCGAGTCGAACTGGGAGACGGTCGTCACGCAACTGATCGTTGTCGACTTACCTGCGCCGTTCGTACCGAGGAACGCGAAGACGCTTCCCGCCGCCACGTCGAACGAAATGTCGTCGACCGCGACAACGTCTTTGTAGCGCTTCGTAAGCCCGAGCACGCTGATTGCCGGTGGTGAAGCCACGTTCGCGAGCCTGACACACTTTCACGTTTTTCGGCGGGCCTAAAGGCCCGCAGTGCGCCCTATCGAAACATCCACACTTAGAACCGACACCGGGCGAGTGTGCTCCCCATGCAGATTTCACGGCGGTGCAACTAGTGCTTGTCGAACACGTTCTAACTGGAGTCACTCCTAGTGTTTCTATCTTCCGGGGCCCAGGCCACCTCGACTCGTCCTACTGCTGATCTTGTTGGTCACACAAAATCAAGAAGTCACCAAGCTTCGCAGTTGCCCAAAAGGATCCAGAGGAAGATCGGGTCCCGAGCTCGCCTGACCCGCCTTCAAGTGGGACAGATTTCCGCGAGTGGTCAACCCAATCAACTCGATTGAACCGCCACGGCTGTCCAGAGTTCCTGGGTACACCCGTGGGTACACCGATCGCGAGAAACCCCGTAAATTACTGGGCTAATCGATTACTTTCACTTCTTTCCAGAAAGCCACGTAGTTCGAGAAGTCTTTGCCGACGCGCTCGATGCCGGTCGGGTAGGGGGTGGGGTAGCTCCAGGCGCGGTCCTGCAAAAGCTTGTCGCCATCTTTCACCGAGAAGTACTGGCACTCGCCCTTCCATGGGCACGTGTACGGGGTCGCGCTCTCGACGAGGTAGCCGTCCTTGACGCTCGACGGCGGGAAGTACCAGTTGCCCTCGATCGAGATCAGATCGTCTTTCGGGGCTTCTGCAATAACGGTGCCGTCGATGATTGCCTTCATGGGATGTTCCTCCAGATAGTCGTCCGCCTGCGGACTTCAGGAAGAACGCTACAAATCGAGGCTGAATTCCCGCAGTACCTGAACGTCGGCTGTGGAGTTGACCGCGATCGCCGCATCTACGGCGGCGCGGTTGCCGTTCGCGGTTGCTGCCCGTCCACTCGTGGACGCTCCGATGAGGTGCCCCGTTGCGTTTCGCAGCCCGGTAAATGCGGCGGCGGCCGCTGCCGCCTCGGGCGAGCAATAGTCAATGCCGACTGCGGCGAGCGCATCAATGATTGCACCCGCGCCAAGCAGGTCCTCCAGAGCGAATCGCAACGCTCCGCTTTCACGGGTCTCACCCCGAGCAATGATCGCAACGGTGAACCGGTCGCCCTTGTCGGCCTGACGCTTAAGCGCCCACTGGGCCAGCGCCGAACTGTTGCGCAGCGATCCAGCGACTACGGTGCTCGCCGTTGCGGTCAGCAAATCACTCTGGTCGGCCGCATCGCCCAGCACGTCTACGAGCACAATCACATCGGCGTCGGTGCCAATCGCCGCGACGCCCTCACGCCCCCAGTCGAATCGCACCTGATACTGGCTTTGCTCAAATTCAACAGTCACGCCTCCCAACGGTACAGACTGAAGGGGTGCGGATCCTTCTGAAATTCGTTCTCGACTGTCCGGCGGACGCCGCGTGGTGGGCGCTTCGCAGCCCGGCGGTCTTTCGCGCGGTGGGGCGACCGTTCGTCACGTTCCAGTCGCTGGAGCAGGATGGCTTTCCGGAAACTTGGAAAGCCGGCGTCCATCCGGTCAGCGCGAAAGCGCTTGGGAGACTGCCCATGGGCGAACAGATCATCGACCTCTCGTACCCCAGGCGGCGGGACGGGGTGCGGATGGAGGTCGACTCCGGCGGCGCGCTGAACGGCGCGATGAGCGTTATTACCCACTGGCATCACACCATGGCGGTGGCGGCGACAGCCGACGGCCGCACGCTGTACCGCGATCAGCTAGTGTTTCGCGCTGGTCTGATGACGCTCGTGGTGTGGCCCGTGCTGTGGGCTTTCTGGCAGTGGCGTGGCCGACGCATCCGCCAGCTCTCCCGCGACTGGCGCTCGTAGGGTTGGATGCATGACCGCTCTCGAGATAGTCGATTGGCGTCGTCGCGTTTTCGCGCTCTATGCCCAGGTACGCGAAGCGAAAGACCTCCCCGCAGCCCACGACCTCTGGCGCCGTACCCGCGACGACCTATTCGCGACGCATCCATCTACGCCACTACTCCCCGATGACCGAGCCGATTTCACTGGGCTGCAGGTGACGCCATACGACCCCGAGTGGCGCTTCGAGGTCGCAATCACACCGGCCGAAGCCCGACACATGGATGTCGAGACCGGCACCGACGGCGTCGTTCCGTTCGACCTACTCGGTATCGCCGATGTGCCCGGCGTCGGACCGCTGGATGTCTGGAAACTCGGCTCCTATGGTGGCGGCATCTTCGTCCCGATTAAGGATGCGCTGCACGGCAAACACGGCGGAACCTACGGCGGCGGACGCTACCTGATCGACACGATCAAAGGGGCATTCCTCGGAGCGGGACAGGGTGCGGACTCGCTCGTGCTCGACTTCAACTTCGCCTACAACCCGTCGTGCGCGTACGACCCCGCCTGGGCATGCCCGCTCGCGCAACCGGGCAACACGACTGCCGTCGAAATTCCCGCGGGCGAACGGTATTCCGGCAACTACTGACGCCGACTAGTTCTCGAACGGACTAATTCTCGAGCGGGCCCGAGCGGCGGCGGCGAAAATACTGCACGACCACGATTCCGAGCCCAAGCAACAATGCGAGAACGCTCAACAGCAGCGGCAGGCCAACCTCAACGCCCGTGTATCCGAGCACGATGTTGTAGACGTTCACGACGTGGATTACGAAGTCGGGGTCGCCGACCGTCACGGCGTTTCGCGGTACCGGCATCCCGTGCCAGGTGATGATTACCGACTGCGCCTTGTTCTGAACACTCTCGACGAGGGAGCACGAGGCACCCAACGGCAGGTTGTCGTATGTGATGGATGTCTTGTGCCAGATGTCGCGCGTCGCGCCGTCCGGAATGTCAACGGGAGTCACGACACCATCGATCAGCTGCGTGCAGGTGAGCACCACGTCGTACGTGTCCGGCAGATGGCGCTTCGCGTCATTTCCGGTAACCACGTTGTCGACGGTGATGAAGCCGACGTCGAACTCGTTGGTCAGCTTTACCACTGTCGGCACTCCTGCAATCACCCGAACGCCGGTAGAGACCGTGTCGAACGTCGCGGTGGTCGCGCCATGTGTCTTCGACTCGATAACGTCACAGAGGGCGTCGGTCGGCAGGTTCTCGAAACTGCTCGCGTAACCATTGCCCGCGTTGAGTTCGCGGGTGCTGCCGTCTGGAATGACGACCGCAACCGTGGCGCCGTTGACCACCCGGGTGCAGGACGCGGTGACTTCGA
>JADGOT010000222.1 GCA_017882805.1 Glaciihabitans sp.
CTCGGAGTACGACGTCACCAGGGTGCATTCCGCGGCCGCGAACAGGTCGGCAAGCGTCTCCCGATCCAGTGCGCTGGCGAAACAAACGTCGGTCTCGACGTTGTGCACGATCGCTGCCTGTTCCAACCGCGCCTGATATGCCGGATCGGCGGCCTCTCCTGCAATGACAAGGATGGGAGCGGGCGCAACCATAGAGAGCTCGGAGAGGATCCGGATGCCCAGCTCCTGGTCCTTGAGCGGTTGCACGCGGCCCGCGATCACCAGCAGCGGGCGATCGCCGGGTAGCCCCAGAAGACCACGCACCCGGGCATCATTGCGAGCCCGGTCGGGCGTGAACAGGTCCGTGTCGACACCGGGCGGGATGACCCACAATCGCTCCGGCGGAGTACGCAGGTTGTCAATCAAAGTACCGACCTCGGCGGCTGATCCCGCGACGATCGCATCGGCCTGGTTGGCCAGGAACGCTTCACCACGAAGTCGACCCTCATTCTCGGGTTCATCACCCGGCGCGAGGGCCCTGTTCTTCATGGCCGCGAGTGTATGAAAGGTCTGCACGAACGGCAGCCCGAGTTCGATGGCGACCGGAAGCGTTGCCAGCCCGCTCAGCCAGTAGTGCGAGTGCAGCAGGTCGTAGCTGAGGGTGGGTCGGCCGACGAGAAACGCAACGGCCTCGCCAAATTCGTCGGCGACATCCACCAGGCGATTCTTCGGAAGCTGCGTCGGCGGTCCGGCTGCGAGCGAACGCAGGGTGACGCCATCCGCGAGTTGACGCTCGCCCGGCTCGCCGGTTGCTCGGGTCAGGAGGTCGACCTCGACGCCGCGACGAGCGAGCTGGATCGCGAGTTCGAGAATGGCAACATTCATGCCGCCGGCACTGCCGGTTCCGGGCAGGTCGGCGGGCGAGGTGTGCATCGACACCATCGCAATCCTGCGCAGTCCGCCGGTCATGTTGCCACTGTATTGTGCAAACAACGAGAGAGCGGCAGTGGCGTGGCAACGCAAAAAACGATTGTTCTGACCGGCGCAAGCTCCGGAATCGGTGCGGTCGCCGCACGCGAGCTGGCAAAGATTGGCTGGGATGTCGCGGTGGTCGGCCGCAACCCCGAACGCACCGCCGCCGTCGCCACGGCGGTGGGCGGAACGCCGTTTCTCGCCGACTACGACCGGCTTCAGGATGTGCGCGACCTGGCGAATGCCTTGCTCTCGAAGTACAAGACCATCGACGTGCTCGCCAACAATGCGGGCGGCCTCGTCGGCCGGCGTGGCCTCACCGCGGATGGCCATGAGCGCACCTTCCAGCACAATCACCTTGCGCCGTTCTTGCTCACCGCACTGCTGACCGATCGCCTCAGTGCCAGCAATGCCCGGGTAATTGGTACCGCCAGTGTCGCCAATCGCTTTGGGTCCGTGCGATTGGACGATCTCGAGTGGAAGCGTCGCCCCTACCTCGGTGGCTGGCGAGCGTACGGCACCTCGAAGGTCGAGACGATTCTGTTCGCACGCGAACTGGCCCGCCGCACCAGCCTCACGGCGTACTCATTCCATCCCGGTTCGGTCAGGACGGCATTTGGCACAGACACGACGCTGGGCCGCTTTGCAATGCAGCTCGCGGCGGTCACTCAGATTTCCCCCGAGGCGGGGGCCGCGCCCCTGATCCAGTTGGCATCAAATCCGTCGATCGACGCACCGAACGGCACCTACTTCGATGGGCTCCAAGCCGGCGGTGCCACCACGGCGCAGGGCAATGATCTTCGGCTGGCCGCCGCGCTCTGGGACGCGAGCGCCGCACTCGTTGGGCTGCCGTAATAGTTACTGGCCTATCCTTGAAACCATGGCTGATCCCTCGATTGCCCGTCGCGTAGCAGTAGGCGCCCTCGCGCTCGCAACTCTCGCAACTCTGGCCGGATGCTCGCCGGCACCGTCCGCGGCTCCATCCGGAGCGCCAAGCAAGACCGCTGCGCCGGCATCCTCCTCGCCCACACCGACGCCCAAACCGACCTTCGCCGCGCTGAAATACACGTGCAACAGCATCCTTCCCCCGGCAACGCTCGCGGTCTTCAAGTCCAAGGCGTCGGCGGGGTTCACCTTGCAGTCGGACTATCTGCAACGGATGCAGAACATCGGCTCGAACCTCGTCGCCTTCGATACCTACGGCGGCATCCTCTGCCAGTGGTCATATCCGGACTCCTCGAGCAACGTCGACTACGCGTTCTCGGCGATTACGGCTGGCCAGGCTTCGACGCAGCAGCAGTCCCTGACCTCGACGGGCTACGTCGGAACGGCGAAGGACCACGGGATGCTGTTCGCCAACACCGATGCCACGACCTACCCCGACGAGTATCTCTTCATTGATGGGTACTGGTTCCAGGCCTCGAGCGACAGCGTGATGCAGCTACTGGTCGACAACGTGTTCGTCGCACCCAACTAGCCCTGCCCCCAACTAGCCGGGTGCCGGCGCTGCCAGCCGATCCGTCGCTCGAGTTGCGCGCCGATCGACAAGAGCGTGGCTTCTCCCCCGGGACGACCAACCAGCTGAACTCCCATCGGGATTCCTGCTTCGGTTTGGAAGACGGGCAACGTGATAGCGGGCAGTCCGGTCACGTTCGCGAATGATGTGAATGGCGTGTACTGCACCTGTTGGGCAAAGTTCAGTTCAGGATCGTCTGCGGAATACCACCCGATCGGACGCGGCGTCATGGCCAGCGCCGGAGTGAGCACGGCGTCGTAACTTTCGAACTGACGAAGAATCGACTGCTCGAATGTCGTCAGCGTGGAGAGCGCCTCCACGAGGTCTCGCGCAGACAACGCCCGCCCGCGCTCGACGAGCCAGCGCGTCAGCGGCTCGAGCAGCTCCAGATCTTTTCCCTCCGCCGGGATGTCTGATGCGCCCGACTGCCACAGGGTTCGAAACGCGGGCGCGTAGCTGTCGTCCGGCTCCAGCGCGATTCGCTCGATACCGTGGCCGACGGCAACCAGTTCGGAAATGGCGAAGTCCAGTGCCGCGGTGGCCTCCGGCGCAACCGTGATCTCGTAGGCGTCGTCCCAGGGCGAGGTCGTCATAACTCCCAGCTGGAATCGCCCTTCGCCACGCGTCGCAGCGCCCAGCAGCGGGCCGCCATCCCACCCCGGCGAGCGCACCGAGAATCGGTACGACGAGCCGGTGATCATGGCGTCGAGCAGCATGGCCGCGTCGGCAACCCCGCGAGCGATCGGACCGGTGGTCACGAGTCCCCCCAGCGTGGTGAGTCCAGAACCCGATGGCACCAGTCCACGCCCTGGCTTCAGTCCAACGAGTCCGGTCGCTGCCGCCGGAATGCGGATGGATCCACCACCATCCGATCCGGGCGCCACCGGCAGCAAGCCTGCGGACACCGCGACCGCCGCTCCCCCGCTGCTGCCGCCGGCGCCAAGATCGAGGCTCCACGGGTTGCGGGCCGGAGGTGCAACCAGCGACTCGGTGTAGCTCGGCATCCCAAATTCCGGCGCATTGGTCTTTCCGAGACTGATCGCTCCCGCCGCATCCAGCACGTCGACGAGCTCGTCGGAGCGGTCGGGAATGAAGTTCTCGAAGAGCCGTGAGCCAAATGTCGTTCGCACGCCCGCTCGACGGACGAGGTCCTTGTCGCCCAACGGAAGGCCCCACAGGGCGCCTGTCACCGGAACCAGTTTCGACAGCTGGTCTGCACGCTCGAGCGCGGCTTCCGCAGTCACGGTGGTAAACGCGCCGAGTTCGCCGTTAAGTCGCTCGATGCGTTCGAGGTAGTGAGAGATCAGTTCGGTCGGCGTGATTTCGCCCCGGTGCAGCCAGTCCCACTGCTCCTGCGCGGACAGGTGATGCAACTCAAACATGAGCCGAGTCTATTTTGCAGAAATTTCACTTGACAGAATCGATCAAGGC
>JADGOT010000223.1 GCA_017882805.1 Glaciihabitans sp.
GTATGTAGTTCGTGGTGCCGTTGACGATGCCAAGGATGCGCTTCACGCGGTCGCCCGCGAGGCTGTCGCGCAACGGACGGATGATCGGAATTGCACCGCCGACCGCCGCCTCGTAGTACAACTGGGCTCCAACCTGTTCGGCGGCGTCGAACAACTCGGGTCCATGGGTCGCGAGGAGCGCCTTGTTCGCGGTGATGATGTCTGCGCCGGAGTTGATGGCTTCGAGCAGGAGGGTTCGCGCGGGCTCGAGCCCACCCATGAGTTCGATCACAATGTCGGCGCCGAGGATCAGCGAGGCCGCGTCAGTTGTCAGGAGCTCACGCGGAATCGCGGGACTGCGTTTCGCGTCGGGGTTTCGCACGGCGACCCCGATCAACTCAAGACCCGCGCCCGCGCGGCTCGCCAACTCATCGCCGTGCTCAAGCAGCAGCGAGGCGACCTGGGCACCAACGCTGCCGCCTCCGAGGATGGCGATGCGCAGGTTGCGATACTCGATCATTTCTTCTCCGATGGTGTTCGAAGCCCTGCATCTCTCGACAACAGGTCTTCTTCGGTTTCGCGCCGCACCAGTAGGCGGGCTTCGCCGTCTTTCACGGCGACAACGGGTGGTCGGCCGAGGTAGTTGTAATTATTTGCCAGTGACCAGCAGTACGCACCGGTGGCAGGGACAGCGAGCAGATCTCCGGGCCGCACATCGCCCGGCAGATAGTCGGCGTGCACCACGATGTCCCCGCTCTCGCAGTGCTTGCCTGCGATGCGCACGAGCACGGGCTCGGCATCCGATTTCCGGGATGCAATTCGCACCGTGTAATCGGCACCGTAGAGCGCCGGACGGATGTTGTCGCTCATGCCGCCGTCGATCGACACGTATTTGCGAATCGCGGTGGTGTCATCCGGAAGAGTTACCAGCACATCCTTGACCGTGCCGACCTCATAGATCGTTGCGGTCGACGGTCCGATAATGGCTCGTCCGGGTTCGATCGAAACGACTGGCACGGGCACACCGAACTCTGCGGCCGCGGCAGAAACGATGTCGGCGAACCGACGCGCGATCTCGTCAAGCGACAGCGCGACATCCACCGACGTGTAGGCAATGCCAAACCCACCGCCGAGGTTCAACTCCGGCACGGGTCCGGTCTCGAGAAGCTTCGCGTGCACCGCGAACAGCCGACGGGCGGCCTCCGCAAACCCATCGGACTCGAAGATCTGCGAGCCGATGTGCGAGTGCAAACCTAGGAACGACAGCTCGGAGTGTGAGCGGATGATTGCAACCGTCGCCTCCGCGTCGGCGAGAGGGATCCCGAATTTCTGATCCTCGCGAGCTGTCGCCAGATACTCGTGGGTCGACGCGTGGACGCCGCTGTTGATCCTCAGCCGAACCGGTTGCACCCGACCGTGCTTCTTCGCGGCGGCCGCGACGCGCTCGATCTCGATCGCGCTGTCGAGCACGATGGCGCCGATTCCCACCGACACCGAGCGATCGATTTCCGCGACACTCTTGTTGTTTCCGTGCAGCCCGAGTCGCCCCGGATCGACGCCCGCGGCGAGCGCAACTGCGAGCTCTCCCCCGCTGCACACGTCGATGTTCAGGCCGGCCGCGATCATCCAGCGCGCGACTTCGATCGTCAGGAAAGCCTTGCCCGCGTAGTAGACCTTTGCGCTCGAACCGACACGGGCGAACTCGCGATCAAACGACTCGCGTACGTCGCGAGCGCGGCCTCGAACGTCCGCCTCGTCGACGACGTAGACGGGTGTTCCATACTCGGCGACGAGCGTCGCAACGTCCAGCCCGGCGATCTCGATAACTCCGGATTCTGCGCGCGCAGCATTTCGCGACCAAACGGTTGGCGCCAGTTCGTTCGCATTTGCGGGCACGGAAAGCCATGCGGGCGCGAGCGGATTGGCTGACCCGGCGACCGAGCTCATGAGCACGTGCCCCTCTGCGAGAGCGCGGCGGCGTTCAGTTCGACACCGTTACCCGTGAACGTCGACACGATCGACTGGCCACGCACTGCAACGCTGGTGAGAGTGAACGCTTTCGGAAGCTCGTTGGCGATGCACAGTGATGTTCCGGACTGAAGCAGCGTCGTGAGCCCGGGCAGGTAGTGGTTGAGTGCGCTCGAGGTTACCGTCGCACCGTCGAAGCTCGCTGTGTCGATCGTGAACCCCGGCACTCCGCTCGTCACCTTGGGCGTCAGGGTCGCGCCAATCGACTGCGGAAATCCAAAGATGTAGAGAGTGCCGTTCACGACAACGTGCGTTCCGCTGATCTTCACCACCGGTTTCAGTGACGTCAGTGCGGGAATCCGCGAAACCGCGGTCGCGATTGTTGACGTTGGCACCGACACCTGGATTTCGAGACTCTGAACCGGCGTGGTCTGGTTGAGCGGTACGCCGTGCGCAGTCAGCGTCGCCGAACCGGCCAACCCGTCGAGCACGATCGGATCGATCGCGACGTTGACATCGGTGATGTGCCCGGTCGCGGCCTGGAGCAGGATCGACCCGGTTCCGAGATCGACGGTGACGGGGGCGGTCGATGGCAATCCGAGCGAGGATGCGATCTGGTCCCGCACATAGCTCGTCGCGTACTTCTTCGCGAAGTAGTCAGCAACGAAGAACCCCGCGACGAGCACGACGGCGATCACGAGCAGCACAATGAGCGCTCGTCGGCCGCGGTGTCGCTTGCGCGGAACCTCGATAACAGCGGTGGTCATTTACATCCGATCCGGTGCGCTGACGCCGAGCAGCCCGAGAGCGTTACGCAGCACAACTCCGGACGCGTCGTTGAGCCACAGGCGTGTGCGGTGCAGATCGGTGATCGGCTCCTCACCGAGCGGCGTGACTCGGCAGTTGTCGTACCAGCGGTGATATGCACCGGCCAGCTCCTCGGAATAGCGGGCGATGCGGTGCGGCTCCCGCAGTTCCGCGGCCTGGCGCACGATGCGCGGGAACTCCGCGAGCAGGCCCAGCAGCGAGCTTTCGCTCTCGTGAGTTAGCAGCGAGGCGTCAAACGCCGACCGGTCGACACCGCTTGCCTCCGCGTTGCGGGCGACGGCGCGGGTCCTGGCGTGCGCATACTGCACATAGAAGACCGGGTTGTCGTTGGTCTTTCGGCTCCACTGGTCCAGATCGATGTCGATCTGCGTGTCGATGGATGACCGCACCAGGGCGTAGCGTCCCGCGTCGACGCCGACGGCATCCACCAGGTCTTCCAGCACGACGACTGTGCCCGCACGCTTGCTCATCCGCTGGGCGACGCCGTTGCTCACCAGATTGACGAGTTGCCCGATGAGGATCTCAAGGTTGTAGTACGGCTTGTCGCCGAACGCGGCCGTCATGGCCATGAGGCGACTGATGTAGCCGTGGTGGTCGGCTCCCAGCATGATCAGGTTGCGCTCGAAACCGCGCTCACGCTTGTTCAGGTAGTAGGCGAGGTCGCCCGACATGTAGCCATACTCGCCGTCGGACTTGACCACGACGCGGTCCTTGTCGTCGCCGTAGTCGGTCGAGCGGAACCAGACGGCACCGTCCTTCTCGTAGATGGCGCCGAGTTCGCGCAAGCGCTCGATGGCGTGCTTGACGGCTCCGGACTCGTGGATGTCGTTCTCGTGGAAATAGACGTCGAACGTGACGCCGAAGTCGTGGAGGCTCTTTTTGATATCGCCGAACATGAACTCGACGCCCACCGAGCGGAAGACTTCCTGGATCTCTTCGCGAGTCGGGATGTCTTCAAGCTCACCCGGATAGGCCTCGACCACGCGGGCCGTGATCTCGCCGATGTATTCGCCGCCGTACCCATCCTCGGGCGTTGGTTCACCGGCCCAACTCGCCACCAGCGTGCGCGCGAAGCGGTCGATCTGAGATCCGTGGTCGTTGAAGTAGTACTCGCGGGTGACGATGCCACCCTCGAAGGCGAAGATGCGGGCAAGGCTGTCACCGACGGCCGCCCAGCGCACGCCGCCAATGTGCAGTGGCCCGGTCGGATTCGCGGAGACGAATTCGAGGTTCATGGTGATGCCCTGGTAGAGGTCACCGCGTCCGTAGTCCGCATCCTGCTCGACGATCACTTTGGCAAGGGCACCGGCCGCTGCCGCATCCAGAGTGATGTTGATGAAACCCGGCCCCGCGACATCCACCTTGGCGACACCCTCAACTTTTGCGAGGTCGACTGCTATTTCGTCGGCCAGCTCACGCGGCGCAACGCCGAGCGGTTTCGCAAGCTTCATAGCGATATTGGAAGCCCAGTCGCCGTGCTCGCGTGACCGCGGACGCTCGAGCGGGACATCTTCGATGGCGACGATCTCGGTCGATCCGCGGCGCGCAAGGATCCCCGTCACGACGGCGAGGAGGGATGCGGACAGATCGGCTGGATTCACGGATCGAGCCTATCGGAGCGACTCGGACCCTAGCCGAGCTCCACGCGCTGGTAGCCGTCGTCGAACGGCAACTCATCCGCGGTGACGGTGAGTGACATTACGCCGACGCTGAGGTCGGTCCAGCTGCTGGTCAGCCACGCGGTGTCGGCAGCGTCGCGTCCGGTCGCGATGCGCAGCAGCGTCGTGCGCGGAGCCAAACGCGTGGAGTCGATCACCCACCAGACACCGTCGACGTACGCCTCGGTGACGGCGTGAAAATCCATCGGCACGAGGCCCGGCGCGTAGACCGAGACCATCCGGGCCGGGATCTCCATTGCACGCAAGAACGCAATCGTGACATGGGCAAAGTCGCGGCAGACGCCCTGACGGCTGGTGAGGGTTCTGGTGGCTCCATCGGTCGGCTGACTACTGCCGGGAACGTACGCGAGGTTTTCGAACACCCAGTCGGAGATCGCCTGAACGAGCACATACCCGCTGAGGCCGCGAAACTCGGAGCGCGCGACCGGAGTCAGGCTGTCGGACTGGGCGTACCGGCTCGGCCGCAAGTAGGTGATGAGGTCGAGCTCGTTGATGGGAGCGGGCTCGGAGCGGCCGACCACTTCGAGGTCGTAGTCGACCGTGAGTGTGCCCCGCTCGGTCTCAAACACCTGCAGGCGACCGCTGTGCAGGTCGAGGATCTCACTCGATTGCTGCGATACGCCGTCGAGCTGAAATTCGAGCCGCTCGGTGGCGATCGTCGCGCCGACCGCGGGCGTCATGCTGAACACCATGTTGGTGCGGCCGCCGAGGGCAAGTTCGAGGTGCACGTTGACGGTCCGCAGCATGATCTGATCTTGTCAGAAGCCGTGCCCATTCACGGTCTCAGGGCCAGAGCACGTCCTTGACCCAGCCCGCGTGCTCACGCAGGTAGCGCAGGCGCACCTGGTCACGCGCGCGTTCCGCCTGCCAAAACTCGACGCTCCAGGGTGAGAGTCGATACGCGACCCAGTCGACGGGAACAAAGTCCGGGTTTGCCTCGAGCTTCTTGAGGGCTGGCCTGAGGTGCAGGTCGAAATCCTCGATGGGTTCGCTCTGCCGACCCGCGATCGCCCGCGCGCGTGCGCTCGGTTGACGCTGCAGAAAGTCGCGCTCGCTGACTGCGCGCGGGCCCTCCTCGACCGTTCCGACGAGCCGGATCTGCCGCCCCTGCTCGCGCCAGTACAAAACGAGCGCCGCCTCCGGATTCTCGCTGAGCTCGAGACCCTTAGGTCCGGAACTCAGCGACGCGAACCAGACGGATTTTTCATCCACGTCCTTGAGCAGAAGGGTGCGGTTCGACGGATGGCCGTCCACGGTTGCGGTGGCGATCGACATCGCATGGGGCTGCAGCACACCGCCGTCGATGGCTGCCTCCAGCCATTCGACGAGGAGGGCGAGCGGTTCATCCGGTGCCCGGTCGGTGTCGAAGTACGGGAACTCCGCCTTGACGCTCGGGAGTTGCCGCAGTCGATCGCGCAGGGAAGCCGGTTCAGCCATGCTGCTAATCTAGCTAGGCGCTGAGCCCCCATAGCTCAGGGGATAGAGCACTGCCCTCCGGAGGCAGGGGCCGCAGTTCGAATCTGCGTGGGGGCACCACCTCGCACTA
>JADGOT010000224.1 GCA_017882805.1 Glaciihabitans sp.
GCTGACGAGGATGCCGAGTACAGCACAACTACGTCGCGGTTCTCCCCGGATCCCGCGATCTGCTCCATGTGACTCATGAACGGGGTAATGCCGATACCACCCGCAACGAATAGCAGCGGGCGAGTTAGCTCCTTGGGCAGCAGGAAGTCGCCACCCACTGCGGTGCCCGCGATGATTTCGCCGGGCTCCAGCGCGAGTAGCGCAGTCTTCAGGCTGCTCGATCGTTCGGCCGTATTGAGGCCGAATCTGATGACCTCGTTCTCGACCGGCGCGGACGCGATACTGAAGATTCGGCGAACTCCACGAACGTCTGATTTCGTGTGCGGAATCGTGAGTTCCATGTACTGGCCGGCGCGGAATATCACGGGTCGCTGCGGGCGGAATGACAGCTCCCAGCTGGTGGGGGTCAGGCTCTGCTTGCCGAGGAAGTCGAGGCGAATACCGCGGCGCTGGCCGAAGAAGAACGCGAACAGGTTGCCGACCAGCAGTGCGAACTGCGGCGTCGTCGTGCTGAATCCCGCCACCGTAAACGGAAGCGTGAAGACGATCGCGACGAGTAGCGCCTCAACAAGTTGCTGCCAGCGGTGCGGAGGCATGGTGAGGGGTTCGCTGAGCATGAAGGCCGCGAAGAAGATTGTGCTGAAGGTGGTGAAGGGCTCGAGCAGCGTTTGGCCCAGGGGTGCACCGTTACCGCCGTAAACCCAGAAGGTCAGGAAGAAGACCGCGGCGGTGAACACTATTGCCATGAGGTAGCGACGGGTGCGGTACAGCACCGCGAAACCCAGCACGATGGTTACGGGGAGCAGCCACGCCGTCGCAAGCCACCACGCAGCGAAATCCCCGAAGAACGTGATCAGGGTGACGACAAATGCGCCCACGGCCGCAGGGTTGAAGATGTGCCGTCCACGCCACGCGAGCAGGTACTTCGACGCGCTGGCCAGGATGGCAGCGAGCGCGATGCCGGCGAGTCTGAGCAGACTGTTCGGCTGCAGTGGGTCGACGGGTTCGAAGATGAACAGCAGCAGCAGTCCGGTGATCAAGGTTGACTCGGTGTGCTGCGTGACCCGGAAGATCTTGCTGAACAGCCAACTGCTCGCGTACGTGAACGCCACCGCGACGAGGCCGGTTGCGATAATCGCGAGCGGAGGCTGCGAGATCACGCCCGTCAACGACAGCAGTACGGTCTCGACAACCATTGCGAGCAAGCAGATGAGCACCAGTCGATACATCGTGATCGTGCCGATGATGCGATCCAACCACTGCATTAGCTTGACGACCCTCCAGTAAACAGTTCTCCGGGAAACGAACGCGAATACTCGATGCGACTGTCTGGGAACATTCTCACGTACTCGAATTTGAAACTGGCGCTCAACGCGGGAGCGGCGGCAAAGAACAGCGCAGTCGCAAGCCCGTCCGCCTGGAGCCCTGAGGGCGCCAGAGCCCAGGTCGCGGCAACGGTTTGGGTGGGGAGACCCGTCGTCGCGTCGAGAATGTGGTGAAGGCCGGAGCCCCAGGAGCGGCGGCCCGGCGCGGATGCGCACAGCGCCGAGTTCGAGAGTTCGCAGACACCGATTGCGAGCGCGGGATCGAATGGATGCTCGAGGCCGACTCGAACGGGCGTCTCGCCGCGGTGGAGTAAGTCCCCGCTAGCGTCTATCAGGTAGTCATCTTGGCCCGCATCGCGGAGTACTACTGCGACGAGATCGACCAGGTAGCCCTTGCCCGCTGCGCCGACATCAACGAGCACGGGTGCCGTTGTGGTGAGCCGGGTGCCGTCCCAGTGCATGATGTCATCCCAGACCGGGACATCGACGACTTCGTTTCTCGGACGCAGCGAGTAGTCGCGGTCGTAGCCCAGGTCTTCAAGGCGCGCGCCGACCAGTGGAGACATGGCGCCCTCGGTGGCGTTGTACAGCGTGCGGTACAGCTCGAACAAGGGAGCCGCATCCGGCGGGAACTGCCATGTTCCGCTCTCGCCCGCGATTGCGGTCACGAGTGAGTCCGCCCGAAATCGCGAATAGACAGCGTCAAATTCGTCAATTCGCGCGGTGATTGCTCTTGCGATTTCTGGGGAAAGTGGGTTGGGCGTCGTGATCTTCCACGGCGCCCCAATCGCCTCGAATGCGAGCTCAGCTTGAGGCATCGGCCCTGATCGCCGCGAGTGCCTTGTTGAAACCCATGCTCGTGAGCGATGAACCCGCGACCACACCGATGTTGAGGCCGTTAATGTCTTTGCCCACGGTGGCCGCGCCGATCCCGCCGTCGAACATCGCCTCGTAGCCGGTCGCGGTCGGATCGGCCTGTACCGTGGTGACCTTCATCGCGGTGATGATGTTCTTCGCGAGCGTTAGCGTGACGCTGATGTGCTCAGTGCCACCGGGGGAGGCGTAGGTGCCGGGCTGGGTGTACGAGCCATCCCTGAAGGTCGCGCCACTGCCAGATCCTCCCGAGCTCGTCGCCGGGGTGGCGCTGCATCCGGCAAGCGCCCCGACTACAGAGAGCCCTGCGAACGTGGCAATTGCGGTCTTCGTGCGTAGGAGATGAGCCATGGGTCCTCGTCGGTCGTGGAGCATGAGATGCGGTGATGGGTGCCGGCGACGTTGCCTGTCGATTGATTCAACGAGGCGCATGGCCCATTCGTTCAATCGGCCCGCCGAAAGATCCGTATCGCACAGGAAAGAAATTTTGAACGGATGCTTGCGAATAGTTTGTTCGTAAGCTTTACTAACAAACATGAATCAGGGCTTCGGCAACGGCAGGGAACTGCGGCCGACCACGAAAGTTCTCCCCGAGCACGCCCGTGGGCACAATCGGTCCCTGGTCATGCAGACCCTCTACCGCGAGGGACAGTTGAGCCGGGCCGACATCGCCCGCGAGACCGGACTCACCCGCGTCACCATCTCCGACCTCGTCGCCGACCTGATCGGCGAGAACCTGGTCATCGAAATCGGGCAGCGCGAGGATGCGCGACCCGGTAAGCCCGCAACACTCCTAGACCTCAACCGCGACGCGTTCCAGATCATTGGCATCGACCTCAGCGAGTATGCGCGTTTCCGCGGCGCGCTCCTCGACCTCGACGGCAAGATTCTCGAGCGCGCGGAACTGCCCCTCGCCGGGAGCACCGGAGACGCCGCACAGCAGAAGGTGGTCGCGCTCGTCGAGTTGCTTATTGACAAGGCGACTCGGCCCATTCTTGGCATCGGGGTCGGTTCGCCGGGTGTGGTCGACCTCGCCGGCGTCGTTCTCACTGCACCCAACCTCGGCTGGACCAATCGCAGCCTTCAGCAGGAGCTGGCGGAGCGGTTTGGCATCGCGGTGATCGTCATTAACGACGCCAACGCGGCTGTGCTTGCCGAGCACAGTTTCGGCGGAGCGACCAGCGACATGATGCTGGTCAAAGTCGGCCACGGTGTCGGATCAGGCCTGCTGCTCGCCGGGATCCCCCTGTTCGGCAGTCGATTCGCGGCCGGTGAGATTGGGCACGTCGTTGTCGGGACCGACGGCGGCCTGGCCTGCGTCTGTGGCAAAGTCGGATGCCTCGAAACCTGGCTCGCGACGCCACGGCTGGACGCGGCGCTAGCGCTCGCTCGCACCGCCGAGCAAAAGGAACAGATTCTTTGGGCAGCGGGAGAGCGCCTCGGCATCGCTCTCGCTCCCGTGGTTGGCGCCCTCGACCTCTCGGAGATCGTGCTGAGCGGACCAACCGAACTACTTGATGGCACGCTCGCGAGAGCCACCATCGAGACCATTCGCGCACGATCCATGCCCGAATTCCACGGGAACCTCGTGCTGCGAATGACCACGCTCGGAGAGGACATTGTCCTGCGCGGCGCTGCCGTCATGGTGCTCTCCGGGCAGCTAGGGGTTTCGTAGTTTCTCGCGCGATCCCGCGACCGCACGTCCCACAGCAGATCCACCCCTTATGCACCATCCCTGACGAAAGGAAGCACCAATGAAGAGAAAGCTTTGGGGCGCAACGGCGTTCGCCGTCGCAGGCGTGCTCGCGCTTGCCGCGTGCAGCACCGGTGGCGGCTCGACTGCCTCGACCGGTATTGCGCCGAGCACGAATGGCAAGGGCAAGACCATCACGCTCTGGCTGGTTGGTGGCGACACACCGGATGCACTCCGTACCTACCTCACGACCGAGTTCAACAAGGAGACCAAGGGCACGCTCAAGATTGAGCAGCAGGACTGGTCAGACATCGTGACCAAGCTCACGACGTCGCTCCCGGACAAGAACAACACTCCGGATGTCACGGAAATGGGCAACACGCAGTCGCCCACGTTCACCAACGTCGGTGCATTCCTTGACATCTCCAGCCAGTACAAGGCACTCGGCGGCTCCAAGCTGCTGCAGTCGTTCGTCGCGGCTGGCGAGGTCAACGGCAAGAACTACACGCTGCCGTACTACTTCGGTTCGCGTTACGTTTTCTACCGCAAGGACGTTTGGGCGAAGGCTGGCATTACGTCGGTTCCGACCACGCTGACCGAGTTCAACAAGGACATCGCAACGGTTAACGCCGCAAACCCCGACAAGATCGCAAACTTCTCGGGCTTCTACCTTGGCGGCCAGGACTGGCGTGACGGTATCTCCTGGATATTCGCGAACGGCGGAGACATCGCGAAGCAGAAGGGGGGCAAGTGGGTTGCTAGTCTCGATGACCCAGCAACGCTGAAAGGCCTTGCGCAGCTCCAGGACATCTACAAGAACGCGGACAACGCGCCCGGAGATGCTCAGGACAGCAACCAGTACATCTACATCAATAACGACGACTCGATCGCCGGTAAGACGTCAGCAGACGCGGCAACGCCGGTCTCGCTCGCGGCTGCCACGATCATGGCGCCGGGCTGGGCGCACTGGTCGATCGGTGACAAGGGCACGGACGCAAAGGGCGCAGTAACTCGCACCTGGAACGACGCGACCTTCGGCAACTTCGCGCTCCCTGGCAACGATGGCAAGCCCGCCCCGGTCTTCGCGGGTGGGTCGAACATCGGCATCTCGGCGAAGTCGAAGAACCCGGGTCTTGCGGAGACGCTTCTGAAGATCATCTTCAGTTCGACCTACCAGCAGATGCTCGGCAAGAACGGCCTCGGCCCTGCAAACTCCGACTACACGTCGGCGCTCGGCTCTGACCAGTTCGCATCCGCTCTGATCGCATCGTCGTCGAACTCGAAGCTCACCCCGGCGGCACCGGGTTGGGCATCCGTCGAGGCGTCCGGAGTGATGGAGGAGTTCTTCAGCAAGATCAAGGACTCCACCGACCTCACCGCCCTGGCGAAGCAGTATGACGCCAAGATCACACCAATGCTGAACACCAAGTAAAAACTGAGTCACAGCGGGGGCGTAAGGCTTCGGCCTTGCGCCCCCATTCCATGAATACGATCGAATTCAGCGAGAGGAGAAGGACATGACTGCAGATCTCTTGACTAAGCGTCCCGACCGTCGTCGCATCACCAGCGTGCCGTACGCACTCATCGTTCCGGCGGTCGCCGTGCTCGTCCTGGCCATGGGCTACCCGCTCGTCTGGCAGCTCATTACCTCGACCCAGCAGTTCGGCCTCGCCCAGCAATTCGGCCAGGCGGCGCCGTTTGTCGGGCTGCAGAACTACATCACCCTCGCGACCGATCCATACATGTGGACGGTTGTCGGTCGCTCCCTTCTCTTCTGCGCGACCTGCGCCGCAATCACGATGGTGATCGGCACGCTCTTCGCGCTCCTCATGAACGTCGTCGCCCGCTGGGTGCGCCTGTTCCTTCAGATCACCCTTCTTCTCGCCTGGGCAATGCCCGTTGTCGCGGCTATGACCGTCTGGACCTGGCTGTTCAACCTCCGCAGCGGGGTCATCAACTGGATGTTGACCGCCATCGGCCTTCCTTTCCATGGCCATAACTGGCTCATCGAGCCGCTGTCGTTCTTCGCTGTAGCCGTGATCATCGTGGTCTGGATGAGCGTGCCCTTCGTCGCCTTCTCGATCTACGCGGGGCTGACCCAGGTGTCCGAGGAAGTTATGGAAGCGGCATCGATTGACGGCGCGACCGCACGCCAGCGCTTCTTCGGTATCACCGTTCCGATGATCCGACCCGTCATCGCCATCGTCTTGCTGCTGCAGGTCATCTGGGACCTCCGCGTGTTCACGCAGATAAAGCTGCTCCAGTCCGCTGGATCGGTGAAGAGCGAGACCAACCTCCTCGGCACGTACATCTATCAACTGGGAACGGGTTCCAGCGACTTCGGACTCGCGTCGGCCGTCTCGGTCTTCGTACTCGTGCTCACGATCGTCATCAGCGCGTTCTACGTGCGCAGCATGCTGAAGGAGGACGAGTCATGACCGCAACGACCGATGGTCGAGTAGCTCGCGCATCTAGACCCCGCCCGCGCATCCGCAGATCGAAAGTTCTCTATTCCATCGTCGGAGTCGTCGTTGCGCTGATCTGGGTGTTCCCCGTCTACTGGATGCTCAACTCGTCGCTGCTCTCGAACGTGGTTCTGCAGGAAGCCACGCCATCCTTCCTTCCGGTTGGCGGCTCATTCGCGAACTTCACGGCCGTATTCGCGGGTGGCACGTTCTTCCCGGCTCTCGGGATGAGTGTGGTGATTGCACTGATCGTTGTGGTGCTCTGCCTGCTGTTCGCGTTCCTCGCGGCACTCGCGATCAGTCGGTTCCGTTTCCGCGGGCGCAAGGCATTCGTACTGGCCGTCCTGCTGATCCAGATGTTGCCGGCCGAGGGACTCTTCATCGCGCAGTACAAGCTGCTGTCGAGTGTCGGACTGCTCAACTCGGTCATCGGCATCAGCGTGCTCTACACAGCGTCGGTCGTACCTTTCACGATCTGGATGCTCCGCGGATTTGTGGCTGGCATCCCGATTGAGCTTGAGGAGGCCGCGATGGTCGACGGCCTCAGCCGCACCCAGGCTTTCCTGCGAATCACATTCCCGCTGCTCGCACCCGGGCTCGTTGCCAGCGGGGTATACGCGTTCCTGCAGGTGTGGAACGAGTTCACAATCGCCCTCGTGGTGCTTCCCGACAACTCATCCGCCACACTCCCGCTGTGGTTGCAGGGATTCATCCAGCAGTCGGCGAGCCGGGCGACCGACTGGGGACAGGTCATGGCCGCATCGACGCTGGTCGCCGTCCCAGTCATCATCTTCTTCCTGTTCGTGCAGGGCCGGATGACGTCCGGACTCGTCAGCGGGGCGGTTAAGGGTTGACCTCCACTTCCGGTGTCTTGCTGCCCGGGTTTGTGGGGCCGACGCTGCCCGACTGGCTTGCGGCACGGCTTCGCGACGGTCTCGCGGGCGTCTGCCTGTTTGCCACGAACATCGAGTCACGCGCGCAGCTGCGTGCACTCACTACCGCGATCCGCGAGGCGAACCCGCTTGCGTTGATCGCCATTGACGAGGAGGGCGGTGATGTCACTCGGTTGTACAGCAGTTCGGGCTCGCCGTACCCCGGGAACGCCCTTCTCGGCCGCATCGACGACGTCGACTTCACGGCCTCCGTCGCTACAAGTGTCGGCTGGGAGCTGCGGAGAGCGGGCGTCAACCTCAACTTCGCCCCCGACGTCGACATTAACTCGAACCCCGAGAATCCGGTCATCGGAAGCCGCAGCTTCGGGGCTACCGCCGATCTGGTTGCGCGGCACACGAGCGCCTGGGTTACCGGGCTGCAGTCCACGTCGGTTGCGGCGAGCGTGAAACACTTTCCCGGCCACGGTGACACCGCGACCGACTCTCATCTCGCGTTGCCTGTGGTCGATCTCTCACTCGAGGAACTGCGCAGGCGCGAGCTGGTGCCGTTCGTTGCCGCGATTGCCGCGGGGACGCAGACGGTCATGACCTCGCACATCCTCCTTCCCCAGCTCGATGCCGACAACCCGGCGACGCTCTCGCGCCGCATCCTGGGCGACCTTCTTCGCACGGAGCTCGGTTTCGACGGTGTCATCGTCACGGACGCCCTCGACATGCATGGAGCAAGCGGTGAGACAGGCATTCCCATCGCCGCCGTTCGGTCGCTGAATGCTGGCGCCGACCTGCTGTGTATCGGTACGGAGAACACCGACGAGGAACTCACCGCCATCGATGCGGCCATCACGGCTGCGATCGCCGACGGAACTCTCGAGGCCGGACGGGTGGCCGAGGCGGTCAACCGCAACCAGTCTCTCGCTCGGTTCCTGGCGACCGACTCTGGGGCGATTCCGGTGCTCGAGGCAGCCGAACCGCGCTTCCCGCTTGAGCCAGCGATCGCCGTCTTCGACGTTGCGTCCGGTGTCACGGTCAGGCCGAACAGACAAATCGTCACGCTCGAAACGACGGCCAATATTGCCGTTGGGGCGTCGCCCTGGGGACTCGCTGCGGCAGGCACCGACGTCATTCCGGTGCACCGCGACGACGCGCTTCCCGACACGCCACCGGACGGCGCCCAGCTGGTGATCGTTGGCAAGGACAACCACCGTCATGCTTGGGTACGGGAACTGGTTGACTTGGCGCGCGAGCGCGACACATCCACTCTCGTGATCGACATGGGCTGGCCGTCTGACGACCGGCAATACGCGGATGTGGCGACCTTCGGTGCGTCGCGATACGTGGGTCAGGCGCTCGCCGCGTGGCTCAAACGCACGTCACTAGAAACGGAAGAGAAGCAGTGAGAGTCGGAGTGGACATCGGCGGCACCAACACGGATGCCGTCGTGCTCGATGACGCCGGCGTTGTGGCGCACTCACTCCGGCTGCCGACGGGATGGGGTTCCGACGCCGTTCTCGGTACCGCAACCGATGTCGTTCGTGCGCTGGCCGGCGCCGTCGGCATCGAGCCCGCCTCGTTCTCTTCGATCGGCGTAGGCATTCCGGGTGCGGTCGATTCCGAACACGGCACCGTCACCCACGCCCGAAACCTCGGTGTCGCTCGCCTCGATCTGGGGACTCTGCTTGCGGCGAATCTGGGCAAGCCCGTGCGGGTCGAGAACGACGTCAACGCAGCGGCTCTCGGTGCGTTTCACCAGTTGAGCCTCGACGCGACCAACTCTCTCGCTTACCTCAACCTCGGCACTGGACTCGCCGCTGGTCTCGTGCTCGGTGGCAAACTGTGGCGCGGTTCCCGCGGGGCGGCAGGCGAGATTGGGCACATCCTGATCGATCCGGCCGGGCCACTGGATGTCGACGGCCAGCCGGGCGCGCTTGAGGTGCTCGCCTCCGGCTCGGGTATCGCGTCGCAGAGGCCGGGCTCGGTGTCCGAAATGCTCGCTGCTGCAGCCGCCGGAGAATCGGACGCGATCGAGATTCGTCGCCGGATGTTCGACGGGGTCGCTTCCGCGGTGCGAATTCTGGTGCTGACACTCGATGTCAACGTCGTCGTGATCGGCGGCGGCATCAGCACCATGGGCGACGACCTGCTCGGCGCCGTGCGTGACGTCTTCGCGGCGTGGGAGAAAACCTCGCCATTCATCACTTCCCTTGCGCTCGGCTCCCGGGTGCGTATTCTGGCGCCGGACACGTCGACCGCCGCGACCGGCGCAGCATGGCTGGGGGCAACGCCGTGGCAGAGGTAGTTATCGTCGACTCGCCGAAAGCGGGGGGCGAAATCACAGCGGACGCTGTGGTCGCCCTGCTCGCAAGGAAACCCGACGCCGTGCTGGGATTGGCTACCGGTTCGTCGCCGCTGTCCAGCTATGCGGCCATCGCCGAGCGCGGACTCGACCTCAGCAGCGTGCGCGGTTTCGCGCTCGACGAATATGTTGGGCTGCCCCAGGGCCATCCGCAGAGCTACCGATCCGTGATCACTCGGGAGGTGGTCGAGCCCCTCGGTATGACGCCCGCCCTGGTTCGGGTTCCCGGCGACGACGGCGGCCCGCTCGAGGGTGCGGGCGAGCGATACGAGGCCGACCTCGTTGCGGCGGGTGGGGTCGACATCCAACTGCTTGGTATTGGCGGAACCGGCCACATCGGGTTCAACGAGCCCGGGTCATCCTTTGGGTCACTCACCCGGATCAAGACGCTGACCGAGAGAACGCGCGCCGACAACGCGCGCTTCTTCGCCTCACCCGACGAGGTTCCGATGCACTGCCTGACGCAGGGACTCGGAACGATCCTGCGGGCGCGCCACCTCATCCTGTTAGCGTTTGGCGCATCGAAGGCCGCTGCCATCGCCGCGGCGATCGAGGGACCACTGAGCGCGAGCGCTCCGGGTTCCGCGGTTCAACTGCACGCACACGTCACGGTCGTCATCGACGAGGCAGCGGCTTCCCTGCTGAAGAACGCGGACTATTACCGGTACGCCTGGGACAACCGCCTGCCCTGGGAGACTCCCTAGGCGTTCTGACGCGGCATCTCCCGTCAAATTTCGGTTAACGGATCGCAAAGTCGTGGGTCCACAGGTGGACAGAACATGAACATCCGTCGATTTCTGTGAGGAATCGAAGAATCTAGTTCGAAACTGACAACCGCAGTCAGGCGACGGCCACCTTCCTTCGGCAGTCTTCGCGTGTGACGACGACAAGAGACTCCGCACTCCGCCCTGTCGAACGCCTGGATCACGGAGGAATCGCGCCCCGGGTTCACGTCTTCCGCGATCAACCGCGTTGGGTGTTGCCGAGCCTTGCCGCGATCGTGATGGCTGCGGTCCTTCTGTACAGCTGGAACATCGGCTATAGCGGGCTGTCGACCTACTATGCGGCATCGGTGAGGGCGATGTTGGCAAACCCTCGAGCGATCATGTTTGGCGCGCTCGACCCGGCGGTGACGACCACGCTGGACAAGTTGGCGGGATTCCTCGTCCCGCAGGCGCTCTCGGCGAAGATTTTCGGTTTCCAGGCCTGGGCTCTGTCGCTCCCGCAGGTGATCGAAGGAGCGATAACGATCGTCGCCAGCTTCGTCATTGGGGCACGCTGGCGCGGTCCGGTGATGGGGGTTTCCGTCGCGGCCGTGATGGCGTTCACACCTATGCTCGGCGCTATGTTCGGCCGTCCGATGGAGGACGGCATGCTCACAATGTGCGTGGTTCTCGCCTTCGCAAGTTGGCAGCGAGCGCTCATGCAGCGCAGTCTTCTGTGGCTATGCATTTCGGGCGCCTGGGTTGCTGTCGGTTTTCAAGCGAAGATGTTGCAGGCGTGGCTGATCCTGCCAGCGCTCCTCATCGCATATCTCGCGTGCGCGCCCCTTCCCCTGCGGCGCCGAATTGGTCAGATCGCATTGGCCGGCGCCGTCACGGTCGTGTTGTCGTTGTCATGGATGACAGCCATCCAGCTGGCACCAGCGAACGCGCGCCCATTTGTCGACGGAACCACATCCAACAACACCTATTCGATGGTTTTTGGCTACAACGGTCTGGACCGACTTCTGCCCGGCGCGATACCGGGTGCGGTACCTCAACTGAATTCGACGCCGGGGTCCGGGCAGACTCCTGCTAACTCGACCGCTACATCCCAGGCGAGTCGAAACGTGGCGAAGTTGGTGCTCCCGCAGTTCACGACCCAGATGGGCTGGCTGTACCCCGTGGCGTTGGCTGGGATCGTCTTCGAATGGTTGGCATGGCGGCGGTCCAGGCAACGTGTGACGACCGGGCCGGAACGCCTCACGGAACACGTCCGGGCCGGGACCGCGCTCGGACTGCTACTGTGGCTCTTCATCACGGCCGGGGTGATGTCTGCGGCCTTTGTGCCACACGCCACCTATCTGGCGGGTATTGCGCTCCCGCTCTCAGCGTTCGCGGTCTCCGGTGCGCTGGATGCACGAAGGCTGCTTGCCGAGGCGTCGCGGAGTTGGATCATCCTGCCCGGGCTGATTCTCGCCCAGACCGGGTGGGCGGTCTTCGTCTCCGTGACCGGTGGCATCCAGTTGAGGTGGCTCGCTCCGATCATCGCCCTGACGGGCATTGCAGCGGCGATGGTGCTCGTCGTGGTGCGGATGAGGAAGGTACGGGCGTCCAACCGCTGGTATCGGGCGGGTTTGGCTGGCGCCCTGGCCGCCACGCTAATCGGCCCAGTCGTCTGGTCGCTGTGTGTCCTGGGACCTGGTGGCGGGGGCAGCGCGAGCGACGCGTTCGCCGGTCCGCGGCCGAGTGCCTCAACCGCGCACCGGCACGAGCCTTCGATCGCGCCCGGCCCTCACCTGAGACCGCCCTTCACGACGCCGCGAAGCGCCGGGCTCGACCATGAACAACGGCTTCTGGTCAGCTACGTCACTGCGCGAAACCACTCTTCGAGCATTGCGTTTGCGACGGACACGATGGCTGTTGCCGTGAGTGTGATCCTGTTCACCGACGAGAATCCGATGCCCATGGGTGGCTTCTCCCAGCGCGCTCCCACGCCGGCTCTGTCCACGCTGCAGTCACTTGTCGGGTCGGGTCGGCTGCGATTCGTGCTCCTGGCGGACTACGGGAAGAGTCAGCAAGCTCCTGGCAATCCGACCGTTGCGGCAGATCGGTTATGGGTTCGCAGGCACTGCGCGGCAGTCTTGTCAGGACACTTTCGCGAGGGGAAAGCCGCTCGGCAGACGCTTTACGACTGTGCGTCGAGTGCGAGCAGTGATAGCACTACGGGATGATTGCAGCGATCTGTCGCTCAGGAGGCCATACCCTCGCTACGAGAAACACGAAGGACTTTGAGGATTTGGGACTCATACTCGTCAACCCCTGGAGTAGCGCAGACTAGCTCAGTCGGAATCCGTTGGCCCAGACGTGCTGCACGTTCCAGTGTGAGGTGAGCTGCACGACGTCGGCGACATAGCCGGGGGCGAGTAGGCCGTGACGGGAGTCGAGTCCGAGCACCCGAGCCGGTGTCAGGGTCAGGGCGGCGATGGCGTCCACCGGGGCGACGTGCGCGCTGTCGATAGCGATGCGCAGGGCACGGTCCTGCGTGAGCGTTGAACCGGCGAGGGAATGTGTACCAGCGAGATGGGCAAGGCCCTCCCGAACCTCGACCGTGACCGTGCCAAGGGGGTAATCGCCGTCGGATGATCCGGCTGCCGCCATCGCGTCCGTGACGAGGGCGATTCGGCCAGGGGCTGACCGGAAGGCGAGGGCCGCGACATCCGGATGCACGTGCTCGCCATCGAGGATGAGCTCGAGAGTCACGCGCGGATCCTCGAATGCGGCGACTACTGGGCCGGGCGCGCGGTGGCCAATGCCCCGCATCGCGTTGAAGGCGTGGGTCAGCAGCCGTGCACCAGCGCCGAACGCGGCACGTGCCACTTCGAAGTCCGCGTCGCTATGACCGACGGCGACGACCACGCCATTTTCGACGAGGATCTCGATGAGTTCGAGCGCGTTGGGCAGCTCGGGAGCAATCGTGATCTGGCGAAGAGTGCCTCCCGCAGCGTCGAGCAGGCGATCCAGTTCCGCCGGCTGCGGCTCGCGGAGGAGGTCCGGGTTGTGCGCACCGGGCCGCTCCGGCGACAGGTATGGGCCTTCGAGGTGCGAGCCGAGAACCAGAGGGTTGGCCGCCGTCAGCTCGGCGATGACCGCCAGGTTGGCTTCGAGTTCCGCGATCGGATTAGTGACCAGGCTGATCACGGACCGCGTTGTGCCATGGGCGTGATGCACGGCGAGTCCGGAACGGATGGCTTCTGCGCCTTCGTCGTAGGAGAAGCCCCCGGCGCCGTGCGAGTGCAGATCCATAAAGCCAGGGGTGACCCAGTGTCCGCCGAGGTCGATGACCTCATCGGCGGTGGGACCGGCACCGGTGCCGGTGGACACAATCGTGTCGCCGTCGACGAGCATCCAGTAGTCGTCGACCTGCCCCGCAGCATCCAGCTTGCGGGCGTGCGCGAACAGTGTGGTCACGGCTTTCCTACTTGAAGATGATGGTGCGGTTTTGGTCGAGGAGTACTCGGCGCTCGGCGAACCATTTGACCGCCTGGGTCAGGGTTCGCGATTCCTCGTCCTGGCCGATTGCGACCAGCTCGGCGGGAGTGCGCGAATGGTCAACCCGCACCACGTTCTGCTCGATGATCGGCCCCTCGTCGAGGTCGCTCGTCACGAAGTGCGCCGTGGCTCCGATGAGCTTGACGCCGCGTGCGTGCGCCTGCTTGTAGGGGTTTGCGCCCTTGAAGCCGGGCAGGAAGGAGTGGTGGATGTTGATGATGCGCCCGTTCAGTGCGGCGCACAGTTCCGGAGACAGGATCTGCATGTAGCGGGCGAGAACGACCAGCTCGATGCTGAACTCGTCGACGACATCCAGCACGCGATCCTCGAAGGCCAGCTTCTGACCCGCGCTCGTCACCGGGTGCGACTCGAACGGCACGTCGTAGAACTCGGCGAGGCCGGCCAGCTCGCGGTGGTTGCTGAGCACGATCGGAATATCGATCGAGAGCTGTTCTGCCCGCTCGCGATACAGCAGGTCGTTGAGGCAGTGCGCGGCCTTCGACACCAGCACGAGCGTGCGCAGCGGCCGACCGACAATGTCGAGCTGCCAGGTCATCCCGTACTTTGTCGTGACGGGTTCGATCGCGGTCTCGAAACCGGCGGCATCAATGGATGACTCAACCTGCAGTCGCATGAAGAAGGTGCCGGTATCAGCGCTCGAGAACTGCTGCGACTCCGTGATGTTGCCCGCGGCCGTAACGATCGCGCCACTGATTGCGTGCACGATTCCGGGCTGATCTTTGCAGATCAGCGTCAGGATCCAGTGCGTGGTGTTCTCGCTCACGAACCAAGGGTATTGCTTAGCTTCGATACGCTGGTTCGAATGGCTGAACCGACGATCAAGCACCCCTCGGTTCGCCCGTTTCCCTGGCTCGGCCTCGTCACTCTAGCCCTCGCGATTTTCGTCTCGGTAACCACCGAGTTTCTGCCGACGGGCCTGCTGCCGGAGATGGCACACGACTACAACGTCTCGCTTTCACAGGTCGGACTGCTGGTCACGATCTTCGCTGTGACCGTGGTGATCGCGACGACACCCCTATCGATCCTGACCCGGAGCTATTCCCGTAAGGGGATCGTCGTCGTCGTGATGGTCATTCTGGCGATGGGCGCTCTCGGCGCGGCGATCGCGCCGACCTACGGTCTTCTGGTCATTGCCCGCGTGGTCGGCGGACTGGCCCACGGGCTGTTCTGGGCAGTGGTCGGTGGATATGCAGCGCACCTCGTTCCCAGGCATCAGCTGGGACGCGCGGTCGCGATCACGGCGAGCGGCGCGACAGCCGCTTTCGTGCTTGGCGTTCCCATTGGCACGGCGGTCGGTCATGCGCTCGGCTGGCGGCTGGCCTTCGCGTTCATGGCCGGACTCATCCTGATCCTGACCGTGCTCGTGGTTCGGTTTCTTCCCGCCGTGGACCACCGGGTTCGGTTGTCGACAGGCGAGATCCCGCTACCCCTACGCAAAGATCGCAGTATCACGCCGGTGGCCATCCTCTGTGTCGTGATTCTGCTGCTCATGACCGCGCAGAACGTTTTCTACACCTACATTGCGCCGTGGCTCATCTCGATTGGCGGTTTCGGTGCGGCCGGCGTCCCGGGGCTCCTGCTGCTTTATGGCGGGGCCGGAGCCGTTGGACTCGTGGTCGCGGGCGTCGTCGCGGACCGCTTCCCGCGGGGTGGGTTCGTGGTGGCATTCGTGGTCGTGGCGCTCGCGGTAACAACCCTGTGGATGTTCGGCGCGCGTCAACCGGTCGTGATCGGCGCGATCGTCGTGTGGGGGGTCGCCTTTGGTGGCGGACCGGCCATCATCCAGACCCGGATGCTCCATGTCGCCTCGGCTCGAATGCGCGAGACGGCGGTTGCACTGCAAACGACGGCCTTCAACCTAGGCATCGGCGGCGGCGCACTCGTGGGAGGTCTGCTGCTGAACCAGCTCGGGCTGCGAATCCTTCCGCTCGCGGAGGCGATTCTTACGGTGGTCGGTGTGGTGTTCCTCGCTGGATCGGACGTCTGGCTGGCTCGCCGCCGCCTGCGTTGACAGCGTTCCGGTCAGGGCTGTAGCTTTGCGGGAATGAACTGAACAGGTCTGGACAGGTTCAGTGTCCCCACCGTACGAGAGGATCATCGTGGCTACCCCAACTAAGGAAGCTTCAGCGCGACTCGGCGTCGAGCTGAACGGCATCAATACGATTTCGGAGAGTGAGCGCAAGGGCGAGACGCGCAGCCTGTTCTGGCCGTGGTTCGCGGCCAACGTGTCCGTGCTCGGTATTGGCTACGGCAGCTTCCTGCTTGCGTTCAAGGTTTCGTTCGCCCAGGCAGTACTCGTCGGCGTGATCGGAATTGTTGTCTCGTTTGTCCTCTGCGGTTTCGTCGCGATCGCCGGGAAGCGCGGATCTGCGCCGACCATGGTTCTCAGTCGAGCGGCCTTCGGGGTTCGCGGCAACACGGTGCCCTCAATCCTGTCGTGGATTCTCACTGTGGGGTGGGAGACGGTTCTTACCTCTCTTGCCGTGCTGGCGACCGCGACGGTCTTCACGCGTCTCGGCTGGGACGGCGGCACGACAACGAAGGTCGTAGCGCTGATCGTCGTCGCGCTGCTCATCATCACTGGCGGTGTTCTTGGCTTCAACGTCATCATGCGCCTTCAGCGCTGGATCACGATCGCGACGGCCATCCTCACGGTCATCTACATCGTCCTGACGGTGAATAGCATCAATTGGACTGCCATCTCGGCTCTGCCGAGCGGTGCAACTCCTGCCGTAATCGGTGGGCTCGTGTTCATGATGACCGGGTTCGGTCTCGGTTGGGTCAACGCGGCGTCGGACTACTCGCGCTACCTACCCCGCACCGCAAAGAGCTCGGGCGTTGTCGGCTGGACGGCCTTCGGGTCATCCCTCGCCCCCGTTGTGCTTCTCATCTTTGGACTTCTCCTTGCAGGCTCCTCGGGCAAGCTCAACGCCGCCATATACAACGATCCGATCGGTGCCCTGAGTTCGATCCTGCCCATCTGGTTCCTTATCCCGTTCATCATTGTCGCCATCCTCGGGCTCGTCGGTGGCGCTGTCCTGGACATCTATTCGTCGGGGCTCGCGCTTCTCACCGCAGGCATCAGAATCCCCCGACCCGTGGCGGCGGGCGTTGATGGCGTGATCATGATTCTCGGTTCCATCTATGTGGTCTTCGTCGCGTCCGATTTCTTCTTCCCATTTCAGGGCTTCCTGATCACCCTCGGCGTGCCAGTGGCCGCATGGTGCGGGATATTCCTCGCGGACATCCTGCTGCGTAAGAAGGACTACAGCGAGAAGGATCTGTACGCGAGTAGTGGTCGCTACGGCGCGGTGCGCTGGCAGGCGATCATCCTGCTGGTCGTTGCAACCGGCTTCGGCTGGGGTCTGGTGACCAACACCTACGCACCATGGCTCCAGTGGCAGGGCTACCTTTTTGGAGCCACGAAGGGCGCGTTCCGCGTGGACTGGTCGGGATCGAACCTCGGCGTGCTGTTGGCCCTCGTAATCGGCTTCGTCGGCACGCTGATCTTCAGCCGCGCCGCCGTGCGCCGCCAGGAATCCCTGAAGTAGTGGCCACCCCCGCGGCGGTTCCCCCGCTCAAGCACGAGAAGATCGCGCAAGTGCTCGAGGGCGAGATCCGCCGCGGGAGCATGCCCAATGGTCGACGCCTGCCCGGAGAGACGGCGCTGGCCGAACGGTTCTCGGTAAGCCGCAATACCGTTCGCGCCGCGCTGTTCGAGCTGGGTGCGGCCGGCCTCATCGCTACCCGGTCGGGCAAGGGATCATTCGTTACATTCGACGGGAACCCGCTGGATGTCGAACTCGGGTGGGCACGCGCTCTACAGGAGCAGGGCGTTGTCACCCGCATCGAAGTGGTGCTGCTCGACGAGATCACCGATCCGCTGCTAGCGGCCGAGCTAGGCGAGTCGAGTGACCGATTCGTGATCATCGACAGACTGCGATCAGCTGACGGCGAAGGTGTGATCGCGTACGAGCGCTCCCGAATCCCGGCACTGCCCGCCGTTCAGGATGCCGTTGCCGATGGCCAGGCCAGCGGTTCGCTCACCGCAATGTTGCGCGGCGCAGAACTGATCGCCGCGCAGGGCGAGCAGTGGGTCGAAATTCGGCGCCTGTCTGTCGATGAGGCGCTACTGCTCGGGCGAACGCCTGGGGATTCGTTCCTGTGGTCGCGGTGCGTCACTCGCGACGCCGACGGGAATCTTGTCGAGAACGTCGAGAGCCTGCTCGATCCCGGACACTTCAGCCTGCACTTCCAGTTCGCGCAGTCATAGCCGTTCGAGGTGCTCCGGGACCGGTAAACTAGTCCCGTCGCAACTGGCGTTGAGATGGGCAACCATCGGGGAGCGATTGACACGGCTGGTGGCCGTACGCCTGGGCCACCGCGAACAGTAGATTTATTCAGCCATGTCATAAAGGAGCGTCAGTGAACTCGTTCAATTCCCCCCTGTCTGAAGTCGACCCCGAGATTGCGGCCGTCCTCGCCAATGAACTCGGCCGCCAGCGCGGCACGCTCGAGATGATCGCGAGCGAGAACTTCGTTCCACGCGCCGTGCTCGAGTCCCAGGGCTCGGTGCTCACCAACAAGTACGCGGAGGGCTACCCCGGGCGCCGCTACTACGGTGGCTGCGAATTCGTCGACGTTGCGGAGCAGCTCGCCATCGACCGCGCGAAGAGCCTCTTCGGCTCTGCGTATGCCAACGTCCAGTCGCACTCCGGGGCATCCGCCAACGCGGCCGTGCTCGCGTCGATCGCAAACCCCGGAGACAAGATCCTCGGACTTGAGCTGGCGCACGGCGGTCACCTCACCCATGGCATGCGCCTCAACTTCTCCGGCAAGCTCTACGAGGCGCATGCCTACGGCGTCGACCCCAAGACTTTCCGTGTCGACATGGATGTGGTGCGCGAGAAGGCGCTCGAGGTGCGCCCGCAGGTGCTCATTGCGGGTTGGTCGGCCTATCCGCGTCAGCTCGACTTTGCCGCGTTCCGCGCCATCGCGGACGAGGTCGGTGCACTGCTGTGGGTCGACATGGCGCACTTTGCCGGACTTGTCGCTGCGGGGCTTCACCCCTCTCCAGTGCCGCACGCGCACATCACGTCATCCACTGTGCACAAGACGATCGGTGGACCGCGCTCGGGCTTCATCCTGACCAACGATCTCGAGCTGCAGAAGAAGATCAACTCGAACGTCTTTCCCGGTCAGCAGGGCGGGCCACTTATGCACGTCATCGCGGCCAAGGCGACGGCGTTCAAGCTTGCCGCCGAGCCCGAGTTCAAGGACCGCCAGGAGCGCACGATTCGCGGCGCGCAAATCCTCGCCGAGCGTCTCACGGCGGCCGACACCAAGGCGGTTGGCGTCGACGTGCTGACCGGCGGCACCGACGTGCACCTCGTGCTTGTCGACCTGCGCGAGTCGGCCATTCACGGCCAGAACGCGGAAGACATCCTGCATTCGGTTGGCATCACGGTGAACCGCAACGCGGTTCCGTTCGACCCGCGCCCGCCGATGACGCCGTCCGGCGTTCGCATCGGCACGCCCGCACTAGCGACCCGCGGATTCGGGGATGCCGAGTTCACCGAGGTCGCCGACATTATCGCGACCGCGCTGAAGCCCGAGCCCGACGTTCTCGCGCTCAAGGAGCGGGTAACGAAGCTCACCGAAGCCTTCCCGCTCTACGACGGACTCACGAGCCCCGGCAGCTGGAAGTAGCCGCGTGACCGCAGTCAAGCTGGATGGCGTGGCGACGGCCTCCGCCATCAAGGACGAACTGAAGGGGCGAATCGCGGCGCTCGCGAACCAGGGGATCAAGCCCGGACTCGCGACACTGCTCGTCGGCGACGATCCGGGATCGCTGAGCTATGTCGGCGGCAAGCACCGGGACTCGCTCGAGGTTGGCATCGAATCCGTGCGTGTCGACCTTCCCGGCACCGCCAGCGAGGCAGATGTTCGCGCCGCGATTGCCGATCTGAACGCCGATTCGCGCGTAACCGGCTTCATCGTGCAGCTGCCGTTGCCGGCCGGAATCGACGAGCACGCCATGCTCGAACTCGTCGACCCGGCGAAGGATGCGGATGGCCTCCATCCGACGAACCTCGGCCGACTAGTGCTCGGAGTCGACGGCATCCTGACCTCGCCTTTGCCGTGCACCCCCGCGGGGATTGTCGAGCTCGCACAGCGCTATGGAGTCGAGTTCTCCGGTCGCAACGTCGTTGTGATTGGTCGTGGAATCACCGTGGGTCGCCCGCTTGGCCTGCTCCTAACCCGCAAGGGCATCGACGCGACGGTCACGCTGACCCATTCCCGCACAGACGATCTCGCCGCAGAAGTGCGTCGCGCCGACATCGTGATTGCGGCCGTCGGAGTTCCACACCTGGTCAAGGCGGACTGGATCAAGCCGGGCGCAGCAGTGCTGGATGTCGGCGTGACTCGGGTTGGGATGACCGAAAGCGGCAAGGCAAAGCTGGCGGGAGATGTTGATCCAGCCGTTGCAGATGTCGCGGGCTGGCTCTCGCCAAACCCCGGTGGGGTCGGGCCGATGACCCGCGCGATGCTGCTGAGCAATGTTGTTCTTGCCGCGGAGCGCGCGACCGCGTAGTCAGAACTAGCGACCGCCTCCGCCTCCGCCTCCACCGCCTCCGCCGGAGAATCCACCGCCAAACGAGCCGCCGAAGCCGCTTCCGCCTCCGCTCGAGATGGGAGTCGTGCTCGTCGTCACCGCACTGGACAGACTGGACAGCGAACCGATGAAGAGGGCCGAGTTGAACCCACCCGTGCCCACGTACCAGTCCGGCGAGAGCGAACTGTCGGTGTAGTGAATGGCGAGAACCTTCGACCACTGATCCTCTACGTTGAACACCACGGCGAACGGGAGAAGTTTCTCGTACAGCTTCACCACCTCGCGCTTGTCGTTGTAGTTGACGCGTTCTGCGCCGGTGGGGGACTGGAGGATGCGCAGCCGGTCTTCTTCCGCGACAGTGAGGTAGAGCTTCATCCCGAGCAGGTAGTCGCGCTGGTCCGCTCCAGCCGGGGTGAGAACGAGCCCCCGATACGCGGTCGCGAACGCCACGATCATTGCGATGAAGGTGATGGGCACGGCGAGGACCGCAAGCGCGCTCGCTGCCCCGGTGATCCCAACGATAACGATGTCGAGAATGAAGAATCCGAGCACTGCCACGGCGGTGAGCCCGCCCGCCCGCGAGGAGGCTTTGACTCGCCATCCCTTCTGGATCGTGCTCGCGCGCACCGCGGCCCTGACGGGGCTAATGTCGCTCGTTTCGACCGCAGCCGCGACAACCTCGAACGTCGCTCCCGGCTCCATGGCGGGAAAGAAGCACGCCATCAGCTGAGTCTCCTCGTCGTCGAGGCCCTTCGTCGTGGTGAGTTCGAGGGTGTAGTCGGCGCCACTGTCCGTGATCGGATAGGCCAGTATTCGCAGGTTGCCGCGAACGGCAAAGCTGACGATCTGAGCCGAAATGGCCCGACCGTCGAGTTTCACCATCGCTGCGGCTTCCATCACGTTGATGCCTGCGGGCACGTCGTACTCGGGGATGATCGTGCCCCGACCCTTGGCATTGCGCAGTCCGGTTGCAAATCTGCGGATGAGGGCGAACGGTATGGCGCCGAGGCCAAGCAGAAGCAGGATGCCGCCCACGACCTCGCCCCACACGGTGTCTTTAGCGGGCGTGACGTTGTCCGAGGGTGCTGTCGCGTCAGCATGGGGCGCGCTCGTGAAGGTGCCGTTCGTGAAGCCAATGGCGACCGTCATATTCTCACCCGCCGCGAGACCTGTCGCTGTCGCGGTGATCACGGTCGCTGGTGGAAACAGGTAGGTCCCGTTCGCGCTGGGCGAGAGGGTCTGGAGCGGCGCGGGAGACGCGGAGGGCGGCGCTGAAACGTCGCACTGCTGTTTCGAGCCTTGCGCCCCCTGGTAGCACGCGTTGTGACCGCTGAGGGCCAGCGCCAGCTTGGCCGGGACATGCACTCGCGCAGTCACCCGTGAAAACGGCTGGGGCCACTCGGTGCCGTTGGTGTCCCAGTAGAACTCCTGGTCATTGGTATTGCTGAACTGCCCGACCACGTCGGTCTGCGTGTACTTGAGTGTGTACGTCACAGCGCCGTGAACGTAGGCGTCAGTTCCGGTCTCGATCGTGGTTTCTGTGCCGTTGTCCTGCACCGAATAGGGCTTGGTGACTCCAGCGGTGTCAGAGACGGACACGAACTTAGTGTGGAGCGAGCTGCCGAGGTAGTTGTCGGGGATCTTGCGCACGATCCCCTTGTTCTGGTCAGAGGACGGGAACTGGGCTGTCAACTTCTCGACCGTGGTGAGCGTCGAGTGGCCTGCGGTATCGCGATCGAGGTAGTAGTCCGCAGAGAAGCTCGAGAAGATGAAGTCATTGACGCCGACCCGAACTCCCGCGCTCGGTCCAGCATTGTCGGCGGCAAACGCGGGTTCGCTCGCGGCGACGGCGACGCCGGAAAGCAGAAGAAGTGCGGCGAGTGCAGTGAGAGCTCGAGTGAAAGTTTTCGGCACCGCGTCAGCCTAGCGATCTGAGTATGTAACCCCTATTCCACTGGTCGCCGATGCGGCCATATGGTGTCCCCATGGCAAAGACTGGTCACATCAAACACCACCGCGAGACTGCGGAACCGATCGAACTTAACCCGCTCTTCTCGCGGATGGGGGAGGCGACCGAGTTACCGCGATTCGTGATGCCGGATCGCCCGACGCAGCCCGAGACGGCGTACCAGATCGTGCACGACGAGTCGATGCTCGACGGCAATGCTCGACTGAATCTCGCGACGTTCGTCGGTACGTGGATGGACGAGCAGTCGATCAAGATCTACGCCGAAGCGGCGGACAAGAACATGATCGACAAGGACGAATATCCACAGACCGCCGCGATTGAAACTCGCTGCTGGCGGATGCTCGCCCACCTGTGGGGCTCGCCCGACTCGGAGAAGAGCATCGGCACATCCACGATCGGTTCGTCCGAGGCGTGCATGCTCGGTGGTCTCGCCCTGAAGCGCCGCTGGAAGCATGCTCGCGATGCAGCTAAGAAGGATGCCTCGAAGCCGAACCTCGTCATGAGCGCGGCAGTTCAGGTGTGCTGGGAGAAGTTCTGCAACTACTTCGACGTGGAGCCGCGCTACGTCCCCGTATCAGAGAAGTATCCAGTGCTGTCGGGCCCGCAGCTCGAGGAGTACATCGACGAGAACACCATCGGGGTCGTCGCCATCATGGGTGTGACCTACACCGGCGTCTACGAGCCCGTCGAGGAGATCGCTGCGGCGCTCGACGCGCTGCAGGAGAAGACCGGGCTGGACATCCCGATCCACGTCGACGGCGCATCCGGCGCCATGATCGCCCCGTTCCTGCAACCCGACATCGTCTGGGACTTCCGGCTCGAGCGCGTGCACTCGATCAACACGTCGGGCCACAAGTACGGCTTGGTGTATCCGGGTCTCGGCTGGGTGGTCTGGCGCACCGAAGACCTGCTTCCCGAGGACCTGGTGTTCCGCGTGAGCTACCTGGGCGGTGACATGCCCACCTTCGCTCTGAACTTCTCTCGGCCGGGCGCACAGGTGCTGCTGCAGTATTACCTGTTCCTGCGACTCGGTTTCGAAGGCTACCGCTCCGTGCAGGGCGCGTCGCGGGATGTCGCGAAGTATCTGTCGAGTGCCATCGAAAAGTTGGGGCCGTTCGACCTGTGCAGTGATGGCTCGGACATTCCCGTATTCGCCTGGAAGCTCAAGGATGACCACAAGGGTCACTGGACGCTTTACGACCTCTCTGACCGGCTGCGGATGCGCGGATGGCTCGTACCGGCCTATCCGATGCCAGACAATCTCGCGGCGATCACGGTTCAGCGCATCGTTGTCCGCAACGGACTTAGTCGGGACCTTGCCGGGAGCCTCCTAAACGATATCGAGACCGAGGTGCGCTATCTCGAGGCACTCGAGGCGCCAATGCCGGCCGAGAATCGAAGTCGTCCGCACCATCACTAGCGGGATGATGGGGTCGCTAGGCTTCGTGTATGCGTGCCCCCACCGGCGAACAGTTTCGCCTCACTCGACCCACACCGCTCGGCCTTGCTGAGGCGGTGATCGTTCAGGTCGCGGCCTCCATCCGTGAGTTTCGGATCGGCGGCGTCGAACTCACCGAGCCGTACGCGGAGTTCTCGACGCCGCCCTTTGGCGACGGCATCGTGCTCGTGCCATGGCCGAACCGTGTCGAGGATGGCGTGTGGAAACTCGATGGTGAGGCGCAGCAGCTCGACATCACCGAGCCCGATCGGCACAACGCCATCCATGGTCTGCTGCGCTACGCGCCCTACCGCCTACTCGAGCGCACCGATTCCTCGGTTACGCAGGGCGCGACCGTGTTTCCGCAGCACGGGTACCCGTTTCTGCTCGAGACCTCGGTGCGCCACGAGCTGACGGACGACGGGATGACGGTCACTCACCGCATAACGAATGAGACGGACCTCCCCGCGCCGGTCGCAATCGGCACGCACCCGTTTTTCCAGATCGGCGACGTCCCGACGGAAGAACTAACGCTGACCGTTCACGCGGGCACACGTTTTCCGGTCGATGAACGACTCAACCCATCTGCAGAAATTGCGGTCGACGGTGACTTTGATCTGCGGGATGGGCGCAAAGTTGCGGAGCTAAACCTCGACGATGCCTTCGGAGACGTGAAACCGGTCGAGAAGGTTACCGCCACGCTGACTGCGCCGGACGGTCGGCAGGTCTCGCTCTGGCAGGACGAGAACTTCCCGTTCGTGCAGATCTTCACCACCCGACAGTTCCCCCGCGGAACTGGGCTTGTCACTGCAATCGCGATGGAGCCGATGACAGCGCCCGCCAATGCGTTCAACTCGGGTCAGTCGCTCAAGTGGCTGAACCCGGGTGAGACCTGGCAGGCCGTCTGGGGCATTCGGTACTCGGTTCCGGCCGCATAATCGATAGGTGATCTCGACATCCCTGGCCCGCGCTCTGCGCGACTCGGGGCTGGTCTGGCATCCGGCGGCGGGCGACGCGTTTCGAATCGATCTCGTCGAGGTCGACGACGAGGTCTTCTATCTCAGCGACATGACCGTGGAGGCGCACACCCTCATCACTGGCACCGAACTCGGCTTCAACGGCACCACAGAGTGGGCTCTCGATTCGGTAGCCATCGAGGACGCCCTGTGGCTCCCCAGCGAGACCCAGTTGAGAGTCGCGCTCGGACGCGCGTTCCAGAACTTGACAATTCGTGACGGACACCTGTGCGTCACGGCCGAGATCGACGGAATCCCGGCAGACTTCGTCGGTGGACTCGCCGAGGATGCCTACGCTCGCGCCCTGATCGCCCTACTCGATTCTGTTACCGCTTAGCTGACCTACCGCGTGCGAAAGCGAAGGCGCCCAGCACGAGTGCGATGACGCCGAGGGCAAGGCCGGTTGTCCCAAGGATCAGCGCTGCCCCGGCTGTGGATGCGGCGTCGTTCGTCGCGGCGATTGCGATGCCGCTCTCGGTATTGGTTGGCGGCGCATCGTTGATGTACAGGGTCGGCGCGGGATGGTCCGGCTCCTGGCCGTCCGCAAGGACCGGCTCGTTCCATTTCACGACGGTGCCATCCGAGTACGTCTGGATGGTGGGAAACGCGACGCGGCCAGTATCGGGCGTGAGGTCGAGGGCGATGGGGAATTCCTGGAACTGACCGGGCTTGATCGAGACGCCCTTGTTCGCCACGTAGACGATCGTGACGGGTGCCTCCGTTACCTTAACGCTGTCGTTGACGATCGGTTTCGCGAGCTTTGCCCGCACGACGCGGGCGGTCCATCCGGCGACCGGTTGGTACGACGCATCCGCAAACGGCGTCGTGGTGGGCAGATCGATTTCCACCCGGACGGTGCCCGCAGACTCGGATTCGTTCGGCACGCGAAAAGTGACCTGGATGTCGTCGCCGGGCGCCGCAGTATTGGGCGTGATATTCACGTGGGCATCGGCGGACAGAGGTGCTCCGAGAACAAGGACGGCCACAGCGGCGAACGTTGCAGCGGCTCGGGCAGCGAGAGATGTCCTCATGAAGCCCGATTCTAGAGTCGCCGATTGCGAAGAAGATTAGAGCGCTGACCGTGCAGAGATCTGCTGGCTCTCTCTGGCTGATGTTCGTTGCCTTTGGCTACGTCCCGCAGGTTGGGCCTCTTCCGGCCCACTACGGGCTTGGCAGCATCCTGGCGATGCTGCCACTCACGCCGGGCGGCCTCGGACTTGTCGAGGGAGTGATGGTCCCCGGCGTTCGCCGCGCTTGGAATACCCGTCGGCATTGCGCTGCTGGCCGTGATCGCCTGGCGGGTTCTCGAATACTGGCTTCCCATCCCGATCGGCGCGATCGCCTACGTTTCGCTGCGATTTAGCGAACGCCATCCGCGTAGGACGTTTGGCACTGTCGCAAAGCGCAGCCCGGTTTGAAGCTAGTGAAATGAGCAGGGTCGACTCGTCGCAACCAAAGCCCGCGAAACCCAATACCGGGTGCCGAGTTTCGCTCGTGAGTTGGTTCGCGCGATGCAAGACGCTGAATGTTGCTGTGGATGTGGGCACCGGGCCGGTCATCGTCCTGCTGCACGGGATCGCGTCTTCTGCCGCGACGTTCACAAACCTCTTCCCGCTCCTGGCGGGCTCCTACCGCGTCATCGCAATCGACCTGCTCGGTTTTGGCGAATCGGCGTCGGACGCGAACAGGGAGTACAGCCTTGACGATCATGTGAACGCGCTCGCGCGCACGATAGAGCACCTGCATCTTCGCGGCGGGTTCATCCTTGCCGGACACTCTATGGGGGCGCTGATCGCCGCTCGTTACGCGGCCACCCGGGACACGACAGCGACTCGGCTGATCCTCATCAGCCCGCCGATTTATCCCCCTGTGGAGTTGTTGACTAACCCGGTCGATCGCGCGGGCGAAGTCGCACGAATGAAGGCCTACCGGCTGTTGCGAGGTAACAAGCAGACGACGATCGATCTCGCAAACGGATTGGAAAGAGTGTCCCCGATCAAGGGCATCCTCGACTTGACGGACAGGAACTGGGACGCATTCGAACGTTCGCTCGCGAACGCCATCGAGATCCAGACAACCATTGACGACATCCGCGCAACTGCTCTACCGGTCGATATCGTCGTTGGAACGGCTGACCCGTTCGTCCTTCCCGCTGGGATCCGTCTGGCGGAGCAGTACCCGAACGTTACCGTTCGCCGAATAGCTGGCGCCGATCACCTCATCCGCCCGCGCACTGCGGCAGTGATTGCTGAGTTGATTGAGGACTCCTCCAGCCACACCGAGTGAGCGCTCGGTCATCCCAGATTCGAACGCTGAGCGAAGCCGCGGCCCGGGAAGCCATTGCTACGCCGTGTGACGAAGGCTGCCAGCGCTCGACTCATGCACGACGAGCACCGCACAATTGGCACGCTCGGCGCATTCCGAACTGACGGTGCCGAGGAGGGCACTCATGAGCGCCCCGCGTACGCGTCCGCCGACAACGAGAAGGTCAGCGTCCTGACTCGCACTAATGAGCACTTCTGCCGCTGGTCCTTCACGCACGAATGCCGATACGTTTTCGGGAACATCGTCCCCGAAGACAGCAGCCATCGTCTTGTCCAGGGCCTTTTGTGCGTCCTCGCCCGGCGACCATTCAATCGGTGGCGCCACTGGTCCATATGCGACAGGCAACTGCCAGGCGATGACCACCTCGATGTCGGCACCCCCGAAGACAGCGAGCTGTTCAGCCCGCCTGAGAACCACGGCCGAGTGGTCTGAACCATCGATCCCGACGACGATACTGCCGGTCAGCCATGTGTGTGACGGGGCTGCCTGAGTGCTGGATGACGCTGCTTTGTTGTCCATGGCAGCAGTGTGCGCGCGCGAGCGGTCCCGCTGTAGAGCCGAAAGTCCCTTCGATCGTGGGACCAACGACTCTAGGGAACAACTTTCACACGATGGGAGCATCGAACTCATTCGCATCGATGAATCCAAGGAGTGGCAAATGACTGACCGCGTGAAATTCGTGCAGCGCAATGGCCAGTGGGGGTTCTTCTTCCTTGTGGCCTACGTGGGCGCCGCTATCTACTTCGTATCGCATTCAGACGGACAGTTCTTTAGCGTTGTAGTCGGCCTGCTGCAGGCGGTAATTTGGCCCGCCTACGTTATCTATCACTGCCTGGCCCTGCTCGGCGTCTAGCAGGCGGGGGCACCGTCCCGCGCTCGGCAGGAGTGACCGCGAGGTGATTTGTGCACTCTGCCCAAACCCCAATTCACGGGACCAATGACCCTGTCGACTGCAGGTACTCGATGTCAGTGTCGAGTCAAAGGGCAATGAAGGAGTTCGAATGAGCGCAGTAGTCATCTATGAATCGATGTTCGGCGCCACCCGAATGGTCGCGGAGGCGCTTGCGCGCGGGATTGGTCGCCACACCGATGTCACGGTTGTCAATGTGAACACCGTCGGTCACGAGTTTCCCGTCGCCGACCTCGTATTGGTGGGCGCGCCCACCCATGTTCACGGTCTCAGCTCACCGACGACCCGCGATCAGGCCGTAATTTGGACGAAGGATCCGGCGCGGAAACTAACGCTCGAGCCGGAAGCTCCGGGGAGCGGAGTGCGGGAGTGGCTCGAGGGACTCACGAGCAGGCCGGGTGACTTCGTTGCGTTCGACACCCGCGCGGATACCGCAGAACTGCTCACCGGGTCAGCGGCGAAGCACATCCAGAAGGCTTTGAAGAAGGCTGGCGGGCACGCACAGTCCGAACACGAAAGCTTTCTCGTGCACGACAACTCCCTGGACTCTTCCGAGTTGGAGCGCGCAGAGGCGCTGGGCGAGCGGCTCTGGACGGAGCAACTGAGCGCAGCGCGATCATGATCGTAAAGCTCGCGCGCGGAACCCTACGCTGGACACTCATCGTTATCACGGTATTCAATGCGCTCTCGGCGGTGGCTGGTGGTATAGCCATCCTGGCAACCAACGGTCTCGGGATGCCACTGTCGATGCTCAAGAACGGTCCGTTCAACTCCTTCACTGCGCCGGGAATCATTTTGCTCGTCGTCGTGGGCGGATCGCAGGTCGTCTCGGGTGTGCTTCTCCTAATGCGGAAGGAGTCGGCCTACGTCTGGACCTCGATCGCGGGGTTCGGGATCGTCATCTGGATCTTCGTCGAGGTCGCAATCATCGAAGCAACGGCATGGCTGCAGGTGCTCTATTTCTCGACAGGACTAGCGCAACTCATCGCCGTTGTTGTGCTGTTGGGCGTCGTGCACTGGTTGCCGCGAATCCCACTCAGCGGTGTACCCCGCGAGGGCGACCGCGCACCGCAAGCCAGATGATGCGTGATGGTGTTCGCTCCCATGCACGACCAACAGGACCAAAGCCTCTATTGCGGCAACCAAACCCTTGAGATCGTGGTCTTGATGAGGCTATCGATGTCAGGTGGATGGCCGCGTCCGCCCTCGCGCGGCAGTATCACTTGGCTCGGAAGGTAAGAAAGATGAAAAGCCAGAGGGAGACTGGCACACCCGCCCCGAGTGAGGCCACAGAGTCGAGAGGTTTACGTACCGCGACGAATCGGCCGGTCTGCATCCGATACTGCGGCCGCGACTTCGTTGCCTCGCCGGAAATGGCAGGAATCTTCTTGCGTCGCACGCAAGAGTTGCTTGACAACGAAGACGCCCAACTTGTCCCGCTGCTGCACCGGGATGGAATCGAAATGCTGTATGTGGCTCGGGACACCCCCCTCACAGTGCACGATGTCGACGATGCATTTCTTTAGCAGGCGGATAGAAGTCGCCAATCCTGTCCGCGGATAGGGCTCGTTTCACTGTCGTCGTGAACGAGGGCAAGACCAATTACGAATCCGCCGGCTGGGCCGCCATCTCTGGATTCGCTTACGTCGCGTTGTCAGGCAATTACTTTTCGAAGTAGCCGGTCCCGCATGAAGCCCGATTCTAGAGGGGCAGGGTGGGAAACAAATTGGCGTCGAAATCGTGCAAACGATCATGCGAAGCGCTCCGAATTACCCTCAACAGTTTGTCCGGTTTCGAGTGGTCAGGAGCTAGGCATGAAGACACCGCATCCCAAGGTCGTCGGCGCACTCTCCATCGTGCGCCTCGGCAAGTCGGACTGGCGAGTGTCTTCCGCCGTCGACCCGGACGAACTGCTTGGCTACATCGAACGTCAGCGCACCGGGCGATTCGAGGTGGTATGGATGAGCGATCCCATGCGCTGGGGCTACGCGACATCGTTCGAGGAGGCGCTGGTCGCGTTCGGCGACAGCGTTCGATTTACCGGCGAGATTCTCGACGACCGAGCACTCGTTGTCGGAGCACCGCGGGCCCCACTCTTTGCGGGCGCGCGACGTGTGACGTGGATGAAGCCAACCGGTCGTTCCAGCGTCGCGTAACCAATGGATGTGGGCCCCGTCGGGCTCGAACCGACGACCAACGGATTAAAAGTCCGATGCTCTACCAACTGAGCTAGAGGCCCTCTGCATTAAATCTATCGTGTCTGGCGCAGGAGTCCGGCGCGCACAGCGAGGACGTTCTGCGGCGCTTAGGCTGAATGGGATGGCCGACGATTTTCACAAACCCACCCAGTACTCGGGTGACAAGTTTGACGAGTACGAGGGTGGAGAAGACCCGGCGCAGATCCTTCGCGTCGCGCACGACACCGCGCATGCCCTCGTTCGCCGGGCGCGTGAGAACGACGATCCCGCAGTGCTGGAGCGGTTGATCGCCTACACGGATGAGCACGGAATCGACGCGATCGCCGAGCTGTGGGCACGATCAAGCGCTCGCAGTCTGCCGGGCGCGCTCTGGCGAATCTACCTGGTGCGACTTCTGATTCGGCAGGACCCCGACGGTACGAGCCTGCTGTTCCAGCGAGGGAGCGAGGTGCTCGAGACTATCGACACCGTGGTGGCGGGGGCTCCAGTGCCCACTGGCCCCGACGAGATCACGGAGCTAGCGGATGAGATTCTGCGCGGCGTCTTCGTCGGCGACTTTTCGATCGCCCTTGACCGCGCCGCCGCGTTCTGCCGGGTCTGCGCGGCGGGGGCGACCAGCATTGCCGATGATGCCGACTTCGTCTCCGACGAACGTGCAGCGGAGCTGACCGCACGCGCCGACCGCTTCGCGACGACCGCCGATGAGTTCGCTGCTGGCGCACGACTTCAGCGTGCTGGGCAGCTGGACTGACGGCAGGGTCAGGGCGACCATCCGCTAAAATGGTTACTCCGGGCCGCAGTAACCCCGGGCTCCACTAATAGCCGCTTCGAGCGGCCTTGCGCCGAGAGGCGTTCTGCGGCCCGGACCAAACCTCAGCTCGGTCGGGACCAAACTCATTGGCGTTGCGCACCGAATCACCTGACATGCTGGTAGCTGTGAGCTCTGAGGTCGATGACAGCCCTGAACTGGACGATGTCGCGCCAGTCAGCCTGAATGACCTCTTAGGGCAGGTCGCCGAGGGAGACCAGGCGGCATTTGGGCAGCTGTACGACCAGTGCGCGGGGCGAGTACTGGGACTTGTGCGTCGTCTTCTCAAGGATTTGGCGCAGTCGGAAGAAGTAACGCAGGAAATATTCCTGGAGGTTTGGCAGAACGCAAAGCGGTACGACCCGGCAAAGGGGAGTGCTACGACGTGGATTCTGACCATGTCCCATCGTCGAGCTGTTGACCGAATTCGATCATCGCAGTCGACTCGGGACCGTGATACAAGAATTGGTTTGAGAGACATGGAGACCGAGTACGACTCGGTTTCAGAATCCGTTGAGGTGCGCGTTGAACACGAAAGGGTGGGGCGGGCCATGTTGCGACTAACCGAATTGCAGCGCCAGGCCGTCACCCTCGCGTACTACGGCGGCTACAGCCACAGCGAGGTCGCGGAGATGCTGAAGGTACCGATTGGCACCGTAAAGACCCGTCTCCGCGATGGAATGATCCGTCTCCGCGATGAGCTGGGGGTGGTCTCATGACGACCGACGACAAGAACTCGGCCGGCTCCGGCTCGTACGTGCTGAACGCAATGGACGAGAACGAAAGAAAAGACTTTGAGACTCAGCTTGCTGGGTCGGAAGACCTGCGGAACGAGGTGACTGAATTGACCGACACGGCCGTGCTGCTCGGAATGGCAGTCGAGCCGATCACACCGTCTCCCGCGCTCAAGCAGAACATCATGGCGCGGCTTAGCCAGACGCCACAGCTCGAGCGCGAGGCAGCAATCTCCGCACCTGTCCTGCACGCGGTCCCGCCGTTGGCGGCAGAGTCGACGCGTGAGACGCATCCCAAGGCACAGGCACGCTGGTACAGCCGCCCGGTTTTCGGTCTCGTTGCTGCGGCCGCCGCGGTCGTGTTGATCGTGGGTGGAGCAGTCGGAACCAACTTTGCGATCCAGGGTGCGCAGTCCAGTCAGCAGGCGGATGCGCTGGCCGCGATCAACACCGCGTCCGACGTGAAACGCGCCGAGGCACCCGTCTCGACCGGGGGCAAGGTAACTCTCGTCTGGTCGCTGTCACAGAAGAGGTCGGCCGTTATCGGAACTGGTCTAAAGGTGCTGCCGAACGGCAAGACCTACGAGCTCTGGTACATCGACACCAGCGGAAAACCGACTCCGGCCGGGCTGTTCGAGTCGAACGGCAAGAACACGCTTCAGGTTCTCAGCGGTCAGATGAAAAAGGGTGACACCGTTGGTGTGACGGTCGAGCCGTCCGGTGGTTCGAAGGCTCCGACGACAAAGCCCGTCGTCGCAATCGCCAGCGCCTAGTTACCCGAACTTGCCCGAGACGTAGTCTTCCGTGGCTTGAACGTTCGGGTTCGAGAAGATCTTCTTCGTGTCGTTGAACTCGATGAGCTTGCCCGGCTTGCCGGTGCCCGCGATGTTGAAGAACGCGGTGTGGTCCGAGACGCGGCTGGCCTGCTGCATGTTGTGGGTCACGATGACGATCGTGTAATCCTGCTTGAGCTCCTCGATGAGGTCCTCAATCGCGAGAGTCGAAATCGGGTCCAGGGCGGAGCAGGGTTCGTCCATCAGGATGACCTCGGGCGAGACGGCGATGGCCCGGGCGATGCAGAGACGTTGTTGCTGACCGCCGGAGAGGCCTTGGCCTGGTAATGCAAGGCGGTCCTTTACTTCGTTCCAGAGGTTGGCGCCTACGAGGGATTTCTCGACAAGCTCGTCCGCATCCGCTTTCGAGATCCGACGGTTGTTGAGGCGCACACCTGCCAGCACGTTGTCGCGGATTGACATCGTGGGAAACGGGTTTGGTCGCTGGAAGACCATTCCGACCTGACGACGAACCAGTACTGGATCGACACCGGGCGCATAGAGGTCGTTCCCGTCGATGAACACCTCGCCCTCGACACGGGCACCGGGAATGACCTCGTGCATACGGTTGAGCGTGCGCAGAAAGGTCGACTTGCCGCATCCGCTCGGTCCAATGAAGGCGGTGACGGTGCGCGGTTCGATAGTGATCGAGACGTCTTCAACAGCAAGGAAGTCGCCGTAGTAGACGTTCAGGTCCTTTACTTCAATTCGCTTCGACACGCGCGCGGTTCCTTTGTTTTCTGGTGTGAGTCTGTTCGGGAGCTAGCGAAAGCCCTTGGGTGCGAACACCCGGGCAACAATACGGGCAATCAGGTTCAGGATGACGACAAGGATGATGAGCAGCAGCGCTGCCCCCCACGCGGAACCGATGGACGCCTGGAGGTCCGTGCTGGGGAACTTGTAGCCCGTGAGCGCCATGGTCGCGAGCGACGACATGGCCCCGAAGAAGGCGTTCGTATTCAGATTGTCGGTGAAGCTCGCTGCGATGAAGATCGGCGCAGTCTCGCCAATGACCCGGGCGATGGCCAGCGTGACCCCCGTGACGAGCCCGGCGATGGCGGTGGGAAGCACGATCTTGGTGATGGTCGAGAACTTTGAAACCCCGAGGGCATACGACGCCTCACGGAGTTCGAGCGAGACGAGCTTGAGCATTTCCTCGCTCGAGCGAACCACGATCGGGATCATGAGCACGCACAGCGCGATCGAGGCGGAAAACCCGCTGACCGCCTTCGGTCCGAACAGGAGCGAGAAGAGCGCGAACGCAAATAGTCCGGCGACGATCGACGGGATGCCTGTCATCACGTCCACGAGGAAGGTGACGGTGCGGGACAACCAGTTTCCACCGGCGGCGTATTCGACCAGGTAGATCGCCGTCAGAATGCCGATCGGGATCGAGATGAGCGCGGCGATACCGGTAATGATCAGGGTGCCGACGATGCCTTGCAATGCCCCGGTGCTGGTACTCACGACGAGGGTCTTGGGATTGAAGACGTGTGCTGTCGTGGTGGAAATGAACGCCCAGTCAACTTCGCCAATGCCGCGGACTACGACCGTGGCTAGCGTTGAGACCAGTGGCACCATCGCCAGCAGGAATGCCACCGTCACGAGGCCCCGAACTACTCGGTCGGTGGCTTTACGACGATTCTCAACGAGTGAGGACATTGCGCCGATCACCACGAGGTAGACGATGGCGCTGACGACGGCTTCCCCCACCACGTTCAGGCGACCGATCAGGGCAAGGATGCCGGCGCTCAGCGCGAGCGACCCGATGACGGTGTAGAGCTCGATGAAGCGGGGCAGTTGACCCGCTTTCAGCGAGTTGACGATGGGCCCGCGGGGAACGCTACTGCGGGTGGCGGATGGTGCGCTCATGCTCGTGCGGTCCCGTCTTTCTTGGCTCGGCGTTCTCCAGCCAGCACATCGTCGATCGCCAGAACAGACGCAGGATCGGACGGTGGCAGCTGTTCGATCCGCTTCTTGGCTTTGCGCGACTTCGCGTCCGGGCCGGTGCGTGTGACGATAACGCGGGCCACCAGGTTCACGGCCAATGAAATGACGAACAGGATGAGACCGGTTCCGATGAGCGCCTGGCGCTGCAGCGTGGTGCCCTCTGGGAAGTTCAACACGATGTTGGCGGCGACGGTCTGTGAGTTCTGACCGTCGGTCAGGATCTTGAGCGAGAAGATGAGTGAGGGCGAAACGATGAGGGCGAACGCCATGGTCTCACCGAGTGCGCGTCCGAGCCCGAGGAGCGTCGCGCTGACTACTCCGGACCGGGCGTACGGGAACACGGCGAGCCGGATCATTTCCCACTTGGTCGCGCCCATGGCCAACGCGGCCTCCTCATTGAGACGGGGCGTCTGGAGGAAGATTTCGCGCGAGATGGACGTGATGATGGGCAGGATCATCACGGCGAGCACGATGCCGCCCGCGAGAACGGTTGAGCCGGTCGTGGAGGCCTGACCGCTGAAGAACGGGATCCAGCCAAGGTTGTGGTTCAGCCAGACGGTCAGCGGCAGAAGGAACGGGCGGATGACAAACACGCCCCAGAGGCCGAAGACGATGGAGGGGACGGCGGCGAGCAGGTCCACGAGGTATCCCAGCACGCCCGCAAGCCGTCGCGGCGAGTAGTGCGAGATGAAGAGAGCGATGCCGATCGCCACAGGCGCGCCCAGAATCAACGCGATGGCCGAGACGAAGATCGTTCCCCAGACCAGGGGGGCGACATAGCCCCAGAACGTGTTGTGGTGAGCCGTAGCGCCCACATTGAGCCCGGGGTTCGTGGCCCAGTTTGCGGCGATTGCCGGAGCGGCCTGCACGATCAGGAAGAGAGCGACACCGGCCAGAATGACCATGATGGACACCGCAGCACCGGTGGAGAGGCCGAGAAAGATCCGGTCGGCGGGTCGGGATTTCGCACGCACCGGTCTGGCGCTCCCACCGAGGGGAGCGCCAGACCGGTGCGTGGTGGTGCTGGACTTCTTCGTCTGGTCATTCGCGACTTCGTCTCTCGACTCGGACACGACTGCGGGGGTTTCGCTCACTTCATTCTTTCTTGAGCTTTTCTGCCCGGGGCAGACCAGACGATGGATAGAGCTATAGGACTATTTGACCAGCTTCAGGCTAGCCGCAACATCCTTGAGGATAGATGCTGGCAACGGAGCTGCACCAGCATTCTTTGCGGCAACGGCCTGGCCGTTGGTGCTGTCCACGAACCCGAGGTAGGCCGCAGCGAGCTTTCCCTGTGCCGGGTCCTTGAACGTGGTGCACACAACCGCGTAGGAGAGCAGCGGAATCGGGTATGAGCCCGCGCCCGTGATCTTCGTGTAGTCGAGCTTCTGGCTCAGGTCACCCGTGCCGGTCGGAGCTGCGACAGCCGCAGCGGCGAACGCCTTGGTTGCGCCAGCGGCCGAGTAAGCGACGTAGTTCTTCGATGTGCCGAGCTGGATGGAAGCCTGGGTTGCCGTGGCAACCGAGCTCTGGTCTGCGTAGCCGATCGTGCCCTTACCAGCGGCCACGGTTGCGACAACACCGGAGCCACCCTGCTGGCCGCTTTCACCCGTGACGGGCCAGGCGTTGGACGCCGGGTATGGCCACGCAGTGGGCTGGCTCTCGCTCAGGTACGTGGTGAAGTTGGCGGTCGTTCCGGAGTTGTCCGAACGGACGACAGGGGTGATGGCCGAGCTCGGCAGGGTCACGCCCGGGTTCAGCGCCTTGATGGCCGCGTCGTCCCACGACGTGATCTTCTTGTTGAAGATGTTCGCGATGGTGGCCGAGTCGAGGTTCAGCTTCTTGACGCCATCCAGGTTGAAGATGATCGCAACGCCGGAGAGGTACACCGGCAGGTTGAGGCCGCCACCGGCGCCACAGGTCGTTGCTGCCGAGGTGACCTGGGTGGGGTTGAGCGACGCGTCGGTACCGGCGAAGTCGTAGCTACCGCCGAGCCAGTTGGTGACGCCACCGCCCGAGCCCTGCGACTTGTCGTAGTTGATGGTGACGCCGGTGGCGACAGCGGTGAACGCTGCGGTCCATGCGGCTTCTGCGTTGGCCTGCGCGCTTGAACCGCCGGCGGTGATCGTGCCGGTGAGCGTGCTGAGGTCGACGCCGGCATCCGCGGACTTGGTCGCGGTTGGCTTGGGGGTTGCGGGGCTGGAGCAGGACGAGAGTGCAATCGCGGTTACGAGGGCGATAGCGCCCACCGCTGCCACATTCTTGAGCTTCACTGTGATGTGTACCTTTCAGGTTGACGTCTGCACGGTGGCTGCTGCGCGGAAGCGCTACGGCACCAGTGCGGGCGGGTCGGTGCCGACCCAGTAGCCGAGA
>JADGOT010000225.1 GCA_017882805.1 Glaciihabitans sp.
ACTGGTGGTCACGGCCGCATTGTCGTTCTTCGTCGGCGACCGAACCGACGCCGTGATCATCGCCGTGATTCTGGCCGCATCGGTCGGACTCGGCTTCGTCAATGAGTACCGGGCAGAGCTCGCCGCGCAGGCGCTCCACACTCAGATTCGACATCTCGTCGTCGTACGTCGCGACGGCAAGTCTGCGACCGTCGACGTGACCGAGCTCGTCCCCGGGGATGTCGTACGGCTCACATTGGGCTCCGTCGTGCCCGCCGACCGTCCGCTCCTCTTCGCCGTACTCGGAGTCATCACCATCGGCGCGCTGCTCCCTTACTCACCAATGGCGCACGACCTCGGCTTCCAGGTGCTCCCCGCCGACCATCCCCCACAGCGCATCCCCCAAGTGTCCCAACCACAAGTACCCGAGCGTGAAGAACGACCTCGAGTGACCAGTGGACCGATCACCAATCGAGAGGAACTGCTGTGGCAGCAAGCCGAATCCTGATCGGCCTGGACGGATCGCAGAGCGCACAGCAAGCACTCGAGTGGTGTGTCCACATCGCGCCACGTCTCGACGCTGAAGTCATACGGCACCTCGGCGCTCGAACCGGCGGTGGCGGGTAGAGCCGAGGGTTCCTGGTGGCTCTTCCTAGGAGAGGATGTCTTTGCGGTGAAACCACCACCAGGCAATGGCGCAGAACCCGATGATGTAGGGGATTTGGAGAAGTGCGCCTTTGAGCATGTCGCTGTTCGCGCCGCCGCTCGTGAAGAGGTTGGTCCAGGCGTCGGCGTAGTGAGTGGGGAGGATGTTGCGGATTGATCCCAAGGCAGTGATGGCGTCGAGTATTCGAGTGACCAGATAGAAGCCGACAGCGGCGAAGATCGCACCGGCGGGCGTGTCCACCATCGTCGAGACCATGAAGCCGAGCGCGACGACGCCGGCGAGTCCCCAGAACACGTACAAGGTCGCGAGGATGAGATTGCCGAGCGTCTCGGTGACCGACTGGTGCAGACCAAGTAGCGGGACGTCGAGGGTGTGCCAGCCGAACGCGATTGCGCCGGCGATGAGTCCGGTGAGGACGACGGTCAGGGTCGCGATGAACGCGAGCAGCAACGCGGACGCGAGTTTGGCGGCGAGGAGGCGTCCGCGGGGGATGGGGCGGGCGAGCAGCGCGCGTAGGCTGCCCCAGTTCGCTTCGGAGGCGATCGCGTCGCCGGCGAACAACGCGACGATGACTACGAGGAGAAAGCCGCTCATGACTTCGAGCGCGAAGACGGGCACGATGAGCCCGGTCTTGGTGGAGAGATAGGAGAGCGCGTTGTCGCCGCCACGGGAGCCGAAGCCTCGTTGCTCGCCGGTACCGGGAAGGCCGGGCGGGTTGGCTTTGAGAGCGATGGTTATCAGCAGTGGCACCAGCATGGTCAGGCCGAGCGCGACGTAGGTTCGAGGTCGTCGCCACTGCTTGACCATCTCGACCTGGAACAGCGCGAACATCATTTGGCCTCTTCATGCACGAGTTCGAGGAATGCGTCCTCGAGACGGTGTCGCGAGGTGATGGTCTCGAGCTTCAGACCTGCACGCACTAAGGCCTCCGCGACATCGGAGCGTGGTGTGCCATCGAGACGGACCTCGAGACCAGTGCCCTCTCTTCGCACTGACTGCACCCCAGGAAGGCTCTCGAGGACCTGCTGTGCGCGCGCGATGTCATCGACTTCGATGTAGGCCGAACTGGACGCCTGGATGAGCTCAGCGACGGTCCCCGCCGCGATGAGACGGCCGCGATCCATGACGACGGCATGCGTGCAGACCTGTTCGACCTCACCGAGGAGATGACTGGAGAGCAGCACCGTGACCCCCTCGGCCGCGAGGCCCTGAAGGAGGTCCCGGATGTCTCGGATCTCGCCCGGATCGAGTCCGTTGGTCGGCTCATCGAGCACCAGTACCTCGGGGCGGCCGAGCAGCGCTCGGGCGATCCCCAACCGTTGGCGCATTCCCTGGGAGTAGGTTTTGATCTTGCGGTTGATCGCGTCGCCCAATCCAGCGATCGCGAGCGCACGGTCGACATTCGCGTCGTCGAAGTCCCCGCCACCGGCCTTCCAATACAGGCGAAGATCCTCGAGCCCGGACAGGTAGGGGGCGAACTCGGCATGTTCGATCATGTTGCCGACCCGCGCCAGCACCGCGCTTCCGGGCCGGATCTGCTCGCCGAAGATCCGCGTGTCGCCTGCGCTGGGGTGCACGAGACCGACCGCCATTCGCAGGGTCGTGGTCTTGCCTGCACCATTTGGGCCGAGCAGTCCGCAAATCTGACCGCGTTCGACACCAAGACTCAGGTCATCGACGACCGCGACTTCACCGAACCGCTTCGTCAAGTGCTCGATGCTGATGACCGCACCGACAGACGCCGGACGGAGTTGGCCCGGCGTGCGCGGCAACTGATCGCCCGGAGATGCCATTCAGATCTCCCCAATCCACGAACTCCTGAGCGCAGGCGTGGCGAACGCTCTCTGCCCAACCCTCTCAGTGTCGCCTACCCAAGATCAACTCCCCAGAGCCAAAGGTCCTGGCCTCCGGGTGTGCCAGGCGTAAGGCCTGGACACACAGGCGGCCGAGTGTGTCGACGTGCGTGCACCAGTGGTCGAGGTCGTCGACGTCGCCGACGCTGAGTGCGACCGAGCAGAAGTCGTGGAGCGCGCGTGCAAGTCCCGGAGCGTGGTGCAAGCCGAGGGTAAGTCCGCTGCCGTGGATGAGGACGACACCCACAACACGGTCTTCTTCTTCGAGGGTGAGGCGAGGGTCGAAGCCGAACATGGCGGAATACCAGTCGCGGCTGCGCATGATGTCGGATACCGGCAACCGAAGGTGATGCAACCCGGCAACGGCAGGTGGAGCGATGCCCGGCTCCTTCACGGCCGGGCTCGACAGACGGAAGGCGTGCCCGTGATGTTACGAACACGGCAGGGTCCGATGACGAGAGAGGGATTTCGACGCGAGGTAGCGGCCGATCACGCGTCGGCGTGTCCTCGATCCAGCGTTCCGGGATACCCCGAAGCGCGAGATTCGGGGACACGCATTCTGGGACACCATGCGTTTGTCGATCTGCACGACGAGGGCTCGTTGGCAGTCAGCACGTCACGGAGCTGTCATATGGGATACCTCTGGCAGCTTTGCGCTCGCGTGCTTTGAGGCGCTCGGTCGCGGGCGGGTAGGGGCACAGTGCAGCCGGCCTGGCGCGCGGCCTACGGTGGCGGGTACGGGCAGAAAGACGCGTTGATGAGGACCGAGAACGTGACGGTGTTTCTTCACCGACATGGTCGGTTGAGCATCGAGCACCGGCGCGTCGAGAACATAAGGAGAGACGCAGTTTCGAACACGATGACTGGTCATGGCGATGAACTTTGCTCAGTCGGTGGTGTCATGGTGAGCGAGGTACGACGGTGATCGACCGTCTGGAGCGTGGGCTGCGTGACGTGCGCAGGGCGCTGAGCCGCAGTCGGTGGTTGGGTGGCCTGTATGACTCGGCAGGGATGCTGGTCGCGCCGTCGACATCGCCCGGGCTACTGATCATTCAGATCGACGGCCTGTCCGCTCAAAGGCTGCGGGCAGCGGTCGTAGCGGGCCGGATGCCGTTCGTCGCCCGGGTACTGGTCGCCGGCGAAGTGCAGTTGGTCCCGGTGTATTCGGGGTTGCCGTCGACCACGCCGGCGGCGGAGGCAGAGCTGTTCTACGGGGTCGCGACGGCCGTGCCGGCCTTCACCTTCATTGACCACGCCACGGGCCGGCTGATGCGCATGTACCAGAGTGACGCGGCCACGTCGGTGGAATCGAGGATCGCGGCGCAGTCGTCGGGGTCGCTCCTCGCCGGCGGGGCGTCGTACTCGAACGTTTACACGGGCGGGGCGACCGACGCCCGGTTCTGTATGGCGTCGCTCGGGATCGGCGATCTCCTGCCGCGGCACCGCCGGTGGTTGACGCCGATGGTGGCGTTCGCCTATTTCCCCGCGCTGGTCCGTGTGGCTGCGCTGGCGATGTGGGAGCTGGTGGCGTCGCCGCGCGACCTGTTGGCGGGGCTGCGGGCGGGTGAGGACCGGGTGTCCGAGGTGAAGTTCCTGCTGTCGCGGACTGTGGTCGGTGTGGTGCTGCACGAGCTGACCGTGTTGGGCATGTCGGTCGGTCTCGCCCGTGGGCTGCCGGTCGTGCATGGCAACTTCCTCGGCTACGACGAGAACGCTCACCGTCGAGGTCCCGATTCGCGTCTCGC
>JADGOT010000001.1 GCA_017882805.1 Glaciihabitans sp.
TCCCTCCAGCAGCTCATCGTTCGCAAGACCAGCATTCCTGAGACAGAATTCGGAGCCCAGTCATGACCGCCATTGCCCAGACGCTACCGGCGTCCCGTTCCAACGAATCGCTGCGGCGCATCCTCGCCGTGACGAAGCTGCACTTCGTGAATCGGTTCCAGATCCTTTACCTTCCGCTCATCATCCTCGGCACGATCTTTCTACTAAACCTGGCAATCTGGTGGATCATTATCGCCGCGAGCGACGGCAGGGTCTCCGGATCCCGCCTCGGCTATTCGGGCGCCGTGTCGTACATCTACGTGTACGGAATCGTCATCGCGGTGCAGGCAATCTCGCGAACGTTCCCGTTCTCGCTCGGGTTCGGCGTCACTCGACGCGACTTCTACCTGGGCTCAGTGCTCGCGTTTGTGGCATTGTCGTTCGGGTTTGCCGTGATTCTGACGATCATGAGCGTGCTCGAAATCGCAACCGGCGGCTGGGGTGTCGGCGGTCGGATGTTCGCTCCCCTGTGGTTCACGGATAACTTCTGGCTGCTGAGGTTCGTCATGTACTTCTGCGCGTTCCTGTTCCTGTTCTTCGTCGGAACTGCGGGTGCTGCCTTTTACGTCAGGTGGCGAGCCACAGGCATCATCGTCTTCTTCGGAATCATCGCGATTCTGTTGGTCGGCGCTATCGCCTACTTCTCGCTTGCCCACCAGTGGCCAGCCGTCGGCACCTGGCTGACCCAGTCCGGGCCCGTCGGGATCACCGCCTGGCTGCTCGCGCCCGCAGCGATCTGCGCGGTCGCAGGATTCTTCATCCTCCGCCGCGCGACGCCCAAGAACTAGGACGCACCACGACGCAGCGGGGTAGTTGGTAGCTTGGGCCTTATGGGCTACCTCTACCTTGCTGCAGCGATCGTTAGCGAGGTCATTGCGACCAGTTTCTTGAAGTTCGCCAGCGGGCCGAAGAACGTCTGGTGGGCCTACATCATCGTCGCGGTGGGCTACGTGCTGTCGTTCGTTCTGCTCTCGCTGACTCTTCGTGCGGGTGTTCCGCTCGGCATCGCCTACGCGATCTGGGCAGGTGCGGGAGTGGTCGTCGTTGCCATCATCAGCTGGCTTGTCTTCCACGAGTCGCTCACCTGGCAGCAGATCGTCGGGATGGTGCTCGTCATTGGCGGCGTCGGACTCCTCGAGCTCGGCGCTCACAAAATGTGAGACGAACTACTTGAGCCGCTTCTGGAGCATTACTGTTCCGAGCCAGCGGTCGAACTTGTAGCCGACCTTGCCCATCCGGCCGATCTCCTTGAACCCGAACTTCTTGTGCATCTGGATTGACGCGTCCGCACCGCGGTCGGCGATGACCGCAATGACCTCTCGGATGCCCGAGTCTTTTGCGTCGTCGAGCAGCTTCTCGAGCAACGCCTTCCCGAGTCCCTTCCCGGTCGCGGCCGGCCCCAGGTAGATCGAGAGCTCGACGACGCGACGTGCGGCGGTGTTGCCCTGCCAGGGAAATACCCAGGCGACCCCGAGCAGGTTTCCCCGAGGGTTCTCCGCCACGAGATACGGCATCGCGAGTTTTTCGCTGGCGGCAAACTTCTTGCCCAGCGCAAGGAGGGTGAGCGGTTTCTCGTCGAAGGTAACTGACGAGTTCAGCACGTAGTGGTTGTAAATCTCGCGGATGTTTGGCAGGTCGGCGGCCGTGGCGGGCCGAATTGTGTACTCGAAGCCGGGCTCCGCGGGCGGGGCGGGGCGCAGATGGATCGGGAGCTGCCTGCGCTGCTCGTATTCCTCTTCAAGCACGGCTGAAGCTTATGCGTCAGAGCGACCAGTCAATGGGAGCCGCTCCCTGCTCAATTAGCAGTGCGTTCGCCCGACTGAACGGTCGTGATCCGAAGAAGCCTCCGCTCGCGGAGAGCGGGCTCGGGTGCGCGGATGCGATGACCGGGGTCGCGCCCAGCAGCGGACGAAGTGTTGCAGCATCCCGCCCCCACAGAATTGCGACGAGAGGCGTGCCACGGGCGACGAGCGCTCGGATCGCGAGCTCTGTCACAGCCTCCCAACCGATATTCCGGTGCGAACCCGACACACCCGGTCGCACCGTGAGTACTCGGTTCAGCAATAGCACGCCGTGCGCGGCCCACGGCGTCAGGTCGCCGTTCGCGGGCACTGGAAGCCCGAGGTCTTCGTGCAGTTCCTTGTAGATGTTCTGGAGGCTTCGCGGCACGGGACGAACGCTCGGTTCTACAGAGAACGACAACCCGACGGGATGTCCAGGGGTTGGGTACGGGTCCTGGCCGACAATGAGGACGCGAACATCAGCCAGTGGATAGGTGAAGGCGCGCAGCACCTGGGGACCGCTCGGCAGGTATCCCCTGCCTGCCGCGGTCTCAGCACGCAGAAAATCGCCTAGCCGGGACACCTCGCCCTGCGCCGGAGCGAGCGCGGCCGCCCACCCCGGATCGAGAAGTTCGGTGAGCGGTTGTGGACCCATGACAAAAAGAAAACTACTAGCATCCGAGAATGGCTAGCCTCCAAAACCCAAGCGGATCCGCCCGAGCTACTCAAAAAGCACCACGGCCAGGCAGCATCACCTTCGGCCTGATCGGCTTCCTCTTTCTGCTCGAGCTGACCAGTGGAATCCTGCAGGGGTACTACATCCCCCTGATCCCCACCCTGATCAAGCACCTGCACATCCAGACCGCGGAGTACAACTGGTTCGAGGCCGCGCAGCTGCTTCTTTCGGCCATCGTCGTGCCGTTCCTGGCCAAGCTCGGCGACATGTTCGGGCACAAGCGCATCCTGCTGATCTCGACGGTCCTGACCGGACTCGCTACCTGGGCGCTTCCGTTCGCCGGCGGCTTTTGGCCGTATCTCATCGCATTCGCCTTGCAGGGGTTCTACGTTGTCTGGTTGCCCCTCGAGGTCGCGCTCATCTTCGATCGCGGACGGCGGTCGGGTCGTAGTGCATCCCAGACCCGGCGTGCGGCGGGCTTTCTGGTCGTGGCGCTCGAGTTGGGTGCGATCATCGGTGATCTCGCGGGCGGCAACCTGATCGACGTTTTCGGAGGCAACGTGACGCTGACTCTGATGATCCCTGCGATCGCGGTGACTCTTGTGTTCTTCGCGATCTTGTTCGGTGTTCCTGAGTCGCAACCGCTTCCGGGGCGGTCGCTCGACGCGCCCGGTTTCGTTCTGCTCACCCTTGGACTGCTGCTCATCACGGGCGGGCTCGCGTTCCTCCGCATCGTGGGTCCGGGAGAGCTCTGGGTCTACGCCCTGATGGCCGCAGGAGTCCTCGTCTTTATCCCGTGGACGCTGTTCGAACTGAAGCAAAAGGACCCGGCAGTCGATATCCGGGTCTTCCGTCAACCGAACATGTGGCCGATTCAGATCACTGCCGGGCTCGTTGGCATCAGTCTTCTCGGAGCACAAACGCCTCTAGCGACGTTCGCTGGTGCCGATCCGAAGTCCGGCGCGGGACTCGGTCTCTCCTCGGGAGGCATCACTGTCGTTGTCGGCGTCTACCTGATCTCGCTCATCATTGGCGCTGTGCTCTTCCCGGTGCTCGCGAACCGCACCTCCCCCAGGATCGCGCTCATCGTGGCAACGTTCTTTGTCGCTGCCGGATACCTGGACTTCCTGCTGCTCCATTCGACCGAGCTCGAGACCCTGGCCAACATGATCGTTGCTGGGCTCGGATCTGGTGCTCTCGTGGGCGCACTCCCCTCTACTGCTGCAGCCGCCGCGCCGCGCGGGCAGACCGGAGTTGCCACTGCGTTGACAAACACGACCAAGACCATCGGCGGGTCGTTCGCGTCGTCCACCTTTGCGATCGTGCTCGCATCGAGCGCCGTGCAGTTTCTCGGACACAGCACGCCGACCCTCAGTGGCTACCTGGCGGTGTTCGCGATCTGCGGATGTGGCGCACTCGTCGCGGCCCTGCTGTTGTTCCTTGTGCCGAAGCTGGCCTTCGCTGACTCGCTGATCGACGACGAGGCGCAACTGATCGAAACTACTCCTTCGGCTTGAGCGCGCCCCGCGTCAGTTTGTGGGGCGCCGCCTGTGCGACCGGCTTCATGGTGATCAGGTCGAGATTGATGTGCGCGGGCAGCTCCATGGTGTGCACGATGGTGTCGGCGATGTCTTCTGCCGTAAGCGGCTCAGGAACGTTGTCATACACCGCGTCGGCCCGCGCCTGATCGCCGCCGAAGCGGGTGAGTGAAAACTCGTCGGTCTTGACCATCCCCGGAGCGACTTCGAGCACACGGATGGGCTCGCCGTTGAGCTCGAGTCTTAGTACGGCCACGAGCGCGTGTTCGGCGAATTTGGCGGCGTTATAGCCAGAGCCTCCCTCGTAGGCGACGTGCCCAGCGATTGAGGTGACGGTCAGGATGTCCGCACTGCCGGCATCTGCGGCCCCTGCGCGCAGCAGCGGGAGCAGGGCGGAAATAACCCGCTTGGTGCCCAACACATTGATGTCGAACATGCGCTGCCAGTCGTCGGGGTCGCCATCCTCGACGGTGGAGAGACCAAAGGCGCCACCAGCGTTGTTGACCAACCCGTGCAGCGGCCCACCGGATGCCACAAAGTCGCGCAGTGCGTCGACGTCGGACTGCCGGGTGAGGTCGGCGACGAAAATGTCCGCACCGGTTTCGGCTGCGAGAGCCTTTAGTCGGTCCTCCCGACGCGCAACGGCCACGACCTTCCATCCGTGTTGGGCAAACAGCCGGGCTGTCGCCGCACCAATCCCGGAGCTCGCACCGGTTACTACCACTCGCCTATTAGCCATAATTTGAGCCTAGTTCCAACCTCAGGTGGAGCTAGTTGCGCGATCGACTAGTGGCCGCCGCCGGGTGCCCCACCCCACTGCTGGAGCTTGCGGGGCAACACGAAGACGAGCGCGAAGGCAGCGAGTGAGAAGATGACACTCACACCAAGCGCTGCGGCAGCCGCATCCGTGAAGTGCACGGCAACTGCGTGCTTCGAGATGGATGACGCGAAAGCCTTGGCAGCGGTCGCTGCCTGCTGGGCGGAAGTAAAGTGACCGTCCTTCATCGCGCTGGCGACCTTGGCTTTGACCTCGCCCTTGATGCTCGAGAGGTCGGCCACGCCGAACAGCACCGAGCCGATAATCGCGATTCCAATCGCCGAGCCAACCCGCTGCATGGTCGAGATGACCCCGCTCGCCGCACCCGCCTCGGATGAGTCGACGGTCGCGACAATGAACTGGGCGTTAGGAGCTATGAACAGGCCGTTACCGAGCCCGGCGACGAGCAGCGGCACGAGTAGCTGCCAACCGTTCAGATCTGCCGGCTTCACATTTTCAAGAATGAGCCAGACGGCTGCCAGCCCGACTACAACGAGCGCGGTGCCAATCACGAGCACGTTGCGGCCGAGGCGCTGTGCCAGATCACTGCTGCGCGACGCCCCGAAGATCGATCCGATCGCGAACGGCAGCGACACAAGTCCGGATTCAAGAGCTGAGTGGCCAAGACCAGCCTGCCAGAGCAGGGAGATCGAGAAGAAGATGCTCGTAAACGCGCCAAAGTAGACGAGGGCCAGGATGGTTCCGCCAGTGAAGGCCGGGTGGCTGAAAAGGTGTGGTGGAACCAGTGGGCTGCGACCGCGGCGGGTGTAGTGGACCTCCCAGAGGGCGAACAGCACGAACAGCACAACGCCAGCGGCGAGCGTGAGATAGGTCCAGAGCGGCCACCCCTTCTGCTGGCCCTCGATGAGTGGCACCAGGATCGCCGTGAGACCACCCGCCAGAAGGACAAGTCCGACCAGGTCGAACCCGCCGCCCGCAGCGTTCGCGGGAGCATTTGACGTAATCTCGGCCAGCCTCTTGCGACCCGGAACCAGCGCGACTGCGAGAACAAGAGCCACAATTCCGATCGGCAGGTTGACGCCGAAGATGAACCGCCATCCGTTGGTGTTTCCGAAGGCCTGGATGAGCAGCCCGCCGATGATCGGACCGAGCGCCGTCGAGACTCCGATCACGGCGCCCATGATCGCGAACGCGGTCCCGCGCACCTTGCCCTGGAACAGGATCTGGATGAAGGCAGTGACGGCCGGCGTGAACGAGCCGGCGGCAAGACCCTGCACAACACGGAACACGATGAGCTGTGTGTCGCTCTGCGCCAACCCACAGGCGAGGCTCGCCACCGTGAAGAGTGCGAGCCCGGAGAAGAAGACCCACTTGTGACCGAACCGGTCACCCAGTCGACCCGCCGGGATGAGCGCGATGCCGTAGGCGAGTGCGTAACCCGAGATGATCCACGACAGAACATCCTCATTCGCCGCCGGATGCCCAGCGCCGTTGACGTTCTCGCGGATCGTCTGCAGCGCGACATTCACGATTGTGGTGTCGAGCAGAGACATGAACATCGCGATCAGAAGCACGATGAGTGCACGCCAGGCGTGCGGCGACGGCTTGGGCGCCGCCCAGGCAGCGGCGGGAGCAGCTGATTCAGACATTTCTAGCGATCCTTTCGTGCCGACTCATCGGCAATGATTTCTGGTAGTTGCTTGTAAAGGTGTTCGTGCCACTCGACGTCGGCTTTGAGCCGAGCGGCTTTGTGGCCCATCACGATCATTTCTGTGAACGTGAGGTATTGCCCGATCGAGTGGACGTGCGCTTCTGCTTCAGCCGCCATCGCCTTGAGGTGAGCGATCCGCGCGACCAGGAGCTGGTCCAGGTCACCGAGGTTGCGTGCGTCGAGTCGCGACATCGCGAGGTCGAAGGGATCGGTACGAACCACGATCTCGCGGAGCGCATCGCGCTTTGTCACTCCAAGGGAGGTTCGACCGGCTTCGGTGATTGCATAGACCTGGCGCTCCGGGTACGCGCCATCGCGCTCGGCACGCAGTTCCTCAATGAGTCCCTCCGTCGCCATGCGCTTGAGTGCGCCGTAGAGCGCCCCAACGCTGATGTCGGTCCACTCCTGCACGTGCTCCTTTTCGGCCAACAGCCTGAGCTGATGGCCGTGCATCGGACCCTCGGTATCAAGGGCGTCGAGGATGTAGAGACGGATGCTGGACACGCGACTACTCTCGCAGAAGTAGTTTCGCGTGTCAATCGGACATTTCGCCCGCTGTGTTACGTCGTATTTCCCGCCCTATTGGTCCGCATAACTAGCGTGCCTAGGCTCAGTTTTCTAATCCATTCAAGGAGATCCCCATGGCCGACTGGCAGTTTGAAACCAAGCAGATCCACTCCGGCGCGCAGCCCGACCCGACGACCAATGCTCGGGCGACGCCGATCTACAAGACCACCTCGTATGTCTTCAACAGCACCGAGCACGCCAAGAACCTCTTTGCTCTTGCCGAGTTCGGCAACATCTACTCCCGCATCATGAACCCGACCAACGACGTCGTTGAGCAGCGCCTTGCCGCGCTCGAGGGTGGAACAGCCGCGCTCGCCGTCGCTTCCGGCTCCTCGGCCATCACGTACGCGGTACTGAACATCGCGGGCTCGGGCGACCACATCGTTTCGTCCTCGTCTATCTACGGCGGCACGTACAACCTCTTCAAGTACACGCTGGCAAAGCTCGGCATCGAGGTCACCTTCGTCGAGGATCAGGACGACGCAGCCGAGTGGGCCGCGGCCATCCGCCCCAACACCAAGCTGCTGTTCGCCGAGACGATCGGCAACCCGAAGATCAACATCCTCGACATCGAGCTTGTTGCGAAGGTCGCCCACGACAACGCGGTCCCGCTCATCGTCGACAACACGATCGCGACACCGTACCTGATTCGTCCCTTCGAGTTCGGTGCCGACATCGTTGTGCACTCGGCCACCAAGTTCCTCGGCGGACACGGCACGGTCATCGCGGGAATCATCGTCGATGGCGGCAAGTTCCCGTGGTCGAAGCACGTCGACAAGTTCCCAGGACTCACCGAGCCCGATCCGTCGTACCACGGTGCGAGCTACACGACGGTTCTCGGCGACGGCATCGCTTACGTCATCAAGGCGCGAGTCCAGCTGCTCCGCGACACCGGCGCATCGCTCTCGCCCGACAGCGCATTCGCGCTAATCCAAGGCATCGAGACCCTGTCGTTGCGCATTGAGCGCCACGTACAGAACACCCAGGAGATCGCCGAGTGGCTCGAAAACCACCCGGACGTGGCGTCGGTCAACTACTCAGGGCTGCCATCAAGCCCGTGGTATGCGGCTGCGAACAAGTACGCCCCTAAGGGTGTCGGTGCCGTTGTGTCGTTCGAGCTCAAGGGCGGCGTCGACGCTGGCCGCGCACTGGTCGAGTCCGTCACGCTGTTCAGCCACCTGGCCAACATCGGTGACGTGCGCAGCCTGATCATCCACCCGGCATCCACGACCCACTCGCAGCTCACCCCGGAGCAGCAGCTCACCACGGGCGTCACGCCCGGGCTGGTGCGACTGTCAGTCGGACTCGAGAACGTCGAAGACCTCAAGGCTGACCTCGAGGCCGGACTGGCTGCTGCGCGCACCGCGGGTGCGACTGCGGCAACTGCCTAAAGTCTCGATACGCTCGCGCTGCGAGCTACTCGACCACCGGTAGAAATGCGCTGCCGCCCGTAACACGGCGGCAGCGCGTTCTGCATTTCCGCGATACTTGAGGCTGACATGGACTGGCAGACCCCCGAGGACACGGTTCCCTCGGCATTTATCACCGAAGCGAATGCGAAAGCCCTTCTGGGCAAGCCGCCCGCAACGGGCGCCTGGCGCGAGGGCGATCCCGTTGGCGACCGCAAGTTCGTCTCTATCGGATCAATGAAGCTCGAACGCGGCGACGAGCTCCCTGCCGTTCGAATCGCATACGAAACCTTCGGCACGCTCAACGCAGCCAAAGACAACGCAATCCTCATTCTTCACGCCCTGACCGGCGACAGTCACGTGGTGGGCGAACCCAGCGCCGGACATCCAACTGCGGGCTGGTGGGGCGGAATAGTCGGAGAAGGCAAGGCGATCGACACCGACGACTGGTTCATCGTTGCTCCGAACATGCTCGGTGGATGCCAAGGATCGACCGGGCCGGCCTCGAGCGCCCCGGATGGCACGGAGTGGGGCGCTCGCTTTCCCTTCGTGACAATCCGCGATCAGGTCGCCGCTCAGGTCGCATTCAGCGATGCCATCGGCATCCCCACCTGGGCGGCCGTCATCGGCGGATCTATGGGCGGCATGCAGGCGCTCGAGTGGGCGGTCGGATATCCCGAACGCGTCGAGCGGATCGGCATCCTGGCCACACCCGAACTCAGCAACGCCGATCAGATTGCTCTCAATACCGTGCAGGTCGACGCCATCCACATCGATCCGAAGTTCGCCGACGGCGACTACTACGGAGCGGATGATGGAGACGGCCCCACCAAAGGGCTCGCACTCGCGAGGCGAATGGCTCTGCTGAACTATCGCTCCCCCACCGAACTCAATGACCGGTTCCAGCGCAGCTGGCAGAGCGGTATTAGCCCGCTGGGTGGCGGCGGTCGCTACGCGGTCGAGAGCTATCTCGATTTTCACGGCAATAAGTTCACGCGCCGGTTCGATGCGAACAGCTACATCACGCTGGTGAACGCGATGAACTCGCACGACATTGGACGCGACCGTGGCGGCGTCGCGAACGCCCTCTCGGCTGTTACTGCGCGCGCGCTAGTGCTGGGCATCGACTCGGATCGCCTGTTTCCCCTTCCGCACCAGCAACTCATTGCCCGCCTGTTGCCCTCGACAATCGACCAAGGAGAGGTCGTCGTGATCTCTTCACCGTTTGGGCACGACGGGTTTCTCATCGAGGACGAGCTCGTTGGCGCTCACCTGAAGCGACTACTTCACTCGTAGTCACCTTCTGGTAAAAGTGAAACCGTTTCGGGTATACAAACGAGACTGTGTCAGGTTGACTAAACTGTCGCAGACGGGAGCCAACCATGGGACGATCGCAGCCGAAGGCCGCAATCAGAGTCGCGATCGTTGACGATCATCGTCTGGTGCTCGACGGCCTCTCCGCCCGCCTGCATGAGCCAGACAATGGCATCTCGATTGTCGTCGCCGAAACGAGCTGGGCGGCACTTATCGCTCATCCTGAATTCCCGGTGGATGTCGTCGTACTAGATCTTCACCTCGAAGACGGGATTCCCGTCGGAACCAAACTTCGCGCGCTGGGCACCATCGGCACGGCTGCGATCGTCATGAGCCGGCACGCCGACTCGGCCTCGGTGACGGCGGCGATGCGAGCGGGCGCCATGGGTTTTGTGCCGAAGACGGAGTCGGCAGCCGAACTTGCCGCCGCCATTCGAGCCGCGGCCGACAGCACGCAGCACCTCTCTGCGCCACTGGCCGAGGCCGTAGCGGGTTTCGCGGCGACCCCGGACCCCGGGCTCGGCCGGCAGGAACAGCGAGCACTCGTGCTCTACGCATCCGGCCGATCCATCAAGGAGGTCGCGCTAGAGATGGCAACCACGGAGGAAACCGTGAAGTCCTACATCAAGCGCGCGCGACGTAAGTACCGCGAGGTCGGCGTAGACGTCGGTACCCGCATCCTCCTGCGACGCCATGGCGTGCAGGAAGGCTGGCTGACGCCGGAGTAGTGCCAGCCGGAGTAGACCCAGGGCCGAGGCCGCTGTTCGGTGCAGCGGCCTCTGCGACCCCCCGGTCTAATAACTTCCAGTAGCACTAACTGGTAGTTATTCGGCGTCGTTCATTCGGGTGAAACGCCGTTCCGCATCCCCACCGAAGTGGCTTTGCGACTGTATTACTGTGGCGGCGCAGATACTGCGGCGCACCCCTCTAATTGCTCTCCAACCGTATCCGGAACTTTGTCCCGTCCTCGACCGGTGTGGCACCCCCATTTGTGGTGGCAATCTGCGACCATTTGAGCGATATGGAACTCATTGCGAAGGAGCGGGATCGCCTTCTGCAGCGCACTGCGCGCTCCCTGGGACTGTCCGGCACAATTGTGACGCTCATCAGCCTCAGTGTTCCAGGTGTCGTCCCGATAACAACTTTCGTGACCACCGTTCCCTTCCTTCTGGTGCTCGCGGTCTGTCATCTGATGCTTCCACGTACTCGCCCGCTCTTATGGGCAACGCTCGGCATCGCTGCCGGCCTTGCCGCCCTCCTCGTTGTGCGCCTTCCATTCGGGGTCGCACCGTCACCGAGTCTCGGCTCCGCCGTCGCGCCCCTCGGCGCTGCCGGCATCGCGTGCTTCGCCATCGTGCTCGTGTCGAGCGTGCCGCGAATCGTGCTGGGAGTTGTCGCGGCCAGCCTGAGCACCCTTCTCGCGCAGTTCGCGAATGTGCGCTCGGGATCGCTTTCCGCGACAACGCTCGCGATCATTCTCGGCTGGGTGCTCTCAGCCGTACTCGGCTACTGGTTAAGTGCGAGCGTGCCTCGTGCCGCGCGCCGCATCTACAGCATCGGGAAGGCGCACCGCGCTGAGCGGCAGGCGAGCGAAACCGAGGCCCAACGCCGACAGGGGGCGCGCCTGCTGCATGACACCGTGCTCGCAACGCTCACGCTGCTCGCTCACTCGGGCGTCGGTGTCGCACCAGAGGCGCTTCGCCAGCAGGCGTCTGAGGATGCCCGCCTGCTGCGGCAGCTTCGGCTCGGCGCAACGCCAACCCCCGAGTCATCGGGTCCGTACAACCTCACTCCGGTCGAAGAGACGCCGCTCGGGACGACACTCGAATCGGTCAAGCAGCGCTTTGGTCGCATGGGTCTTGAGGTGAGCTGGCACGGCACCGGACAGGTCCTGCTTCCAAGCGACGTGCTCGACGCCTTCCTGCTCTCGCTCGCGGAGTGCCTCGAAAATGTGCGGAGGCACTCTGGGGTCACCCAGGCTCATGTCACGATCACGGATGACGCGACCACGGTGCGCGCTATGGTGACCGACGCTGGGGTCGGCTTTGATCTGGATGTCATCGATGACGACAAATTCGGATTCCGCGAGTCCGTAATCGGCCGGCTCCGTGAGGTGGGCGGCAATGCACGCCTCTTCTCGAGTCCCGGCTCGGGCACGACCGTTGTGCTTGAGGTGCCGCGATGACAAGCTTCCTGCGACCGGATGAAAACACGCTCGGCGTCATATTTGGCCGGCGGGGCAAGGGTGGTCCCCCCGGAGTGGCCAAAGCGCTGCGTCAGGCCAGCGCTCGCGGTGCCACCCTTGGCACCGGCTACCTCGGCGTCGGCGCTGGGGTGCTGAGCGCCATTCAGGCGCTGTACGGTCTCAGCCTCTTTGCCTCCCAGTGGGCGGTGTATCCGAACGCCTGGCTCGCCGCTCTTGCCTGGATCCTCTATGTCGCCGCATTTGTGACGGCTCTCGTGACAATGTCTGTGTTGGGCGACCGGTTCCCGGTGTGGTTGTTCGCCATTTATCTGGTCGCGCTTTGCGGTGCGGTCGCACTGGACTTCCTTGCCATCTGGCCTCTGCACAATATCGGGGCATTCGCGACGGCATCCATCTCCAGCGGATTTGGGCTCATGATCGTGGTCACTCTTCGTCGTGGGCGTGAAGTGCTCGCGGCGGTCGGCGTTCTCGGCATCGCGTTCGTTGTTGCAATCGCGATGGACTCTCACCTCAGTGCCGCCACCTTCCCGAACCAGCTGAACACTCTGGCGTTGGCGGTGTTGCCGACCGTGATTGGGGTGTTTGTGGTGCGGGGGTTCCGTCGGATGGTTCAGCAGGAGCTCGACCGGGTGCTCGTACAAAGCACCGTCTCGGCACCTCGATTTGCTGTCGGCATGCTCGCGTCGGAGGAACTCGCTCGACTCGACCTCGCCGCCGAGGACCTGTTGGAATCGGTCGCCACGGGACGCACCAAGCTAAAGCTCGACCCCAAGACCGCGTCAGTTGCGGCGTCACTCGCTACCGAGTTGCGGCTTCATCTCATTGAGGGCCGCCGCGAGACGTGGCTTTACCACGCTGTCTCCGAGTCGGAAATGCTAGGCAAGGCGGTAACTCTCAGCGATAAGGGAAGCCTCGCGGGTCTGCTCGATTCGACCCAGCGCGATGGGTTGCTGTCGGCAGTTTGGCTTCTCATGAGCGACACCAGGAAGCAGACGGCGGCACGAACCCTCGCACTGACGCTTGGCCCGGTTGCCCCAACTGTCGAACGGCTTTCGAACAATCAGATCAGAGTTCCCATCGTGATCACCACGACCGATGTGCAGCGAAATCGCGTCGATCCGGCGATCTGGGCCGCGATTTCGCGGGTTGGGCGATACAGTGACTCCACCGAGCGGTCTAGTCTGCGCGTCGACATCGAATGCATCGTTGACAATCCTGCCGACCAGTAACGGATACGACTAAAGAGGTTCGAACATGTCTCCAGCTGAAAATCGAATTCGTCTCGCGATCGTCGACGATCACCGGATGCTCCTCGGGGCACTGACCGAGTGGATCCGCAATGCGGCCCCCGACATCGAGATGGTCGCCGCGGTTGCCTCGTGGCCCGAGCTGCTGACGCATCCCGAGTTCCCGGTGGATGTTGTGCTGCTCGACCTCGATCTCAAAGACAACATCCCGGTGAGCTTGAAGATCTCGACGCTCAAGACGACCGGCGTTCGCACCGTGTTGATGAGCACCTATTCCGAGCCCAACGTCGTGCGCGAAGCGCTTGCCGCAGGTGCCCTCGGCTACCTGGTCAAGAGCGAAGACGCCGGAATGATCGTCGAAGCCATCCGCGCCGCGGCCGAGGGCGAGTCTTTCGTTTCGGCCGAACTTGACCTAGCACTCAATTCGGGCGAGGTGGGCGGAGCCCCCAAGCTCAGCGCTCAGGAGCGCCGCGTCATGGCGCTCTACGGCGGTGGCGAGCCAGTCAAGGCAGTCGCTTTCCAGCTCGGCATCTCCGAGGAGACGGCGAAGAGCTACCTCAAGCGAATCCGCGAGAAGTACCGCGTCGCCGGAATCGATGTTGGAACGAAGGTTGCGCTACGGAAGCGGGCCATCCAGGACGGGATCCTGCTGCAGACCGAGGCTCCCGGCCCGATGTAGTGATCGTCTCTCCGTCGCGAAGCTGATCGCCGCAATGATCACGCCGAGAACGACGAGGAGCACACCGAGCCAGGTCACCGACAGGTATCCGAGTCCCGCCCCGACTGCGGCCGCACCCAGCGCCGCGCCGACGCTGTTGCCGATATTCAGCGACGCGTGGTTGATGGCAGCCGCCAGCGTTTGACTGTCGCCGGCCACATTCATGAGCCGGGTCTGGATGGCGGGAGAGACAGCCGCTGACGCCGCTCCGATCACGAACAGGAAGATCAGGACACCGCCAATAGTCTGCGCTTCAAACGCGAGTCCGAGCAAACCAAGAAGCAGCGCCCCAAAGAAGATGAACAGGCCGCGCATGAGACTCACGTCGGCAACGTGCCCACCGATGAAATTGCCGACTGTCATTCCAACACCAGCCACAATGAGGGCGATTGGTACGAAGCTCTCGGGTAGACCGGTCACTGTGGTGATAATGGGCGCGATGTAAGTGAAGACCGCGAAGAAGCCCCCGAATCCGATCGCGCCAATCGCGAGTGCGAACCACACCTGCGGCCGACGGAAGATCGTGAGCTCCCGGCGAACGGTGGCCGCCGGGTCCCCCGGCTGTTTCGGGACAACAAGCAGAACCGCGACGAAAGTGAGCGCGAAGATCGCGGCGACGCCGAGATACGCGACACGCCATCCTGCGATCTGGCCGAGAAACGTTATGGCGGGAACTCCGATGACGTTCGCGATCGTGAGGCCGCCCAGCACGAATGCAATTCCACGTCCCCGGGTACCGGGACCCATCAGTGAAGCCGCGACAAGCGCAGCGACTCCGAAATATGCGCCGTGCGGGAGGCCCGCGAGAAAACGCGCCGCGAGGACGAGGCCGAATGTGGGAAGAACGGCGGAAGCGACGGTGGTGACAGTGAAGGCGACCAGCAACCAGAGCAGAAGCGTCCGGCGTGGGAATCGCGCGGACAGCGCCGCGATCGTCGGCGCGCCGACAACGACCCCCGCCGCGTAGGCGGAAACGAGGAGGCCAGCTTGACCGTTGGCCTGGGTTGGTGACACGGCGTAGACGGTGGGGATGAGCTGTCGCGCGATGTTCGGCAGTAGCCCCATCGCGACGAACTCAGTGCAGCCGATGGCGAAGCCGCCGAGGGCAAGAGCGAGCAATGCGAGCCGAACACGGGCGCGGCTGAAACCGTGATCCGCGACAAGTGGAGCTGTCATTTAGATTGTGCTGTCCTCGTGTGTGCTGTCGTCACTGCGGTCTAAGGGGATTCGGGTGGCACGTTCCGTGAATGGCCACGCAGACGGGAGCCAGGTATCAGTGTCTGCGATCACGTCGTGGTGGGCAAACGGGCGAGTCAGACTCGTCACGGCACTCACTGCCCAAACAAACAAGAGCACGGTGAGAATATTCCGAAGCGTCAGCGCGACCAGGAGTGGAAGGTCGAGATACAGCAGGCTGATGTAGAAGTACGGATAGAAGAGCTGAGTGAGTCCGGCCGACGCGAGAGCCAAAATGGCTGGCATTCGAAAGGACCTTCCGTGGCCCATCGCCTGGGTCGCGAGACCGAGCAGGATTGGCACGGCGAGCCACGTCATGTACTGCGGTGAGCCGACCTTGTTGAACACAATGAAGGCGGTGACGAAGGCAAGCGCGAGCGGCGCGAGAAGCTCAGTCACGGCGGCACCGCGCTGCGCGGCGACGACTCCCACGA
>JADGOT010000226.1 GCA_017882805.1 Glaciihabitans sp.
CGATGTCGCGAGTCGCGAGTCGCGAAGACGTGCTGCTCGACGAGCTCGAGCTTGATCGTGCCGATCGCAGACTCGCAGGCCGCGTTGTCGTAGGCGCAGCCTCTCGAGCATTAGGCTGCCGCTCGTCCAAGAATCCCAGAGCGACCCGAAACGACGTAGCCCCACCTCCGCCGAGTAAGAGCTTGACGTCGGCAGTCGGCATAGAGCGAAGATATGACCGGCGGCAAGATGCAACAGCCGCGGCGCATGACCGCCGGGAGTGGGTGCGTTGGTGCGCAATCAGGGCGAGGCCCGGTGGTTGACAGTGGGCATGCGCACGTGTTATGAGCAGGAGGCGCCGGGATTGCGGCTACCGACGTCGAGGCCATTTCGACGGAGGTGCGATGCGTGGCGGCACAGGAGTTAAGTCACTGGTCCGTCGGTCTGGCACAACGCGACGGCGCTTCTGGTTGGTTGTACGCCTGCCGACCAGCGGTGACTCTCCCAAGGGAGGCATGTGATGGCGAAGAGCTCGGCGTCTAGGCCGAAGCGGGCAAGCACGGCGCGGGCGAGCAAGAAGAGCGCCGCGCAGCGTGTTTTGAAGTGGCGTCTGGAGAAGGGTGGTGGTGTTGCGCCCCCGAGCTTCCGGCGTGCCAAGCGCCTAGATCCCACGGCGGTGTCCGCGGACAGCCGTGTCGAGAGGCGGTCCCCTGGGGGTTCGGATCTAGTTGTGCAGAAGTTCACCGGCACCGGTGATGCGGCCGCGACGACCACCGTCACGAGCGGGAGCGGGAAGCGGCTGCGAAACGTGGTCGTCAACCTGATCTTCTGGGGGGATGCCTGGCAGAGAACGCCGGCGCCCAACCCGTCACTGGCGCAGGTCGTCAACGACGCTGCCAACATCCTCGCCGGCCCCTATCAGCTGCGCGTCTCGCAATACGGCGCCACGCCGGCCCGGCTGGGCACCGTGTTCGTTTCTGTACCGGGCAACAACCCGCCCACCAACTACAAGACCTCGGACGTCGCCAACCTGATCACTGCGAGCATCGAAGGCGGTGCCCTGCCCGAGCCCGACGAGGAGGCAAGCGACGTCCTGCACCTCGTCTTCATGCCGCCGGGGACGAACGCGCCGCCCAACCTGGGCGGCTTGCACACCTACGCCAACTACTCCGACTACGACTTTCCTTTCGACATCGACATTAACGACCGCTCCCACATCGCCTGGGTGGCATTCGGAAACCGCGCCTTCATCTCCTCCGTGTTCTCCCACGAGGTAGTCGAGGCGCTGACCGACCCCGAAGGCGACGGGATCCAAGTCAACCCAACAAACGCCAACAACTGGAACGAAATCGGCGACGTCTGCGCAACAACCGGGAACGTCAACGGTGTCACAGTGCAGTCCTACTGGTCACAGACAGACCAGGCGTGCGTGATCCCCGCCGACATCCCGCTCGAGATGGAGATCACCTGCGTCCACAAGACCCCCCGCAACGACCCCTACCACCCGATCCGGCAAGTCGGCGGAATCAACCGCACCCAAAACATCGCATTCCGGATCAGCCAAGCCGACTGCATCCGCTCGATCGACCGAGGAAATCACTTCTTCGTCACCGCACCCAACGGCACTCGAGCCGACGTCCGCGTCCACATCCACTTCCCACCCTGGAGCCTGCAAGGAACTCGCTACATCTCCACCAACCCCGACAACACACGCGCCGACAACCTCCTCTCCCTACCCGAGTGTTAACCCGGACCCATGCACCTCGGTATCAGCGTCTCGGGAGAAGGCGCCTTGGGAGTTTGGTGTGTTTGAGTGTCAGGGCGGCTGCTTTGACTGCGTACTTGGAAAGGCAGCGTGCAGGGAGGGAGCGCGAACCAAACCTGTCCCTGTGTTGAGCGTGCGCGTGATTTCGCGGCTAATGCGTTCGGAGTTCCAATAGCCTCCGTGCGGGGCAGGGCTGCCTGCCAGGCGGTATCAAGGGTTCCGTCGCTGTGCAAATGAACAAGACCCGGCACCGCCACCTTGCCGACACACCCAAAGCCGCCGCCGACAAACCAGCCGCCGCGCCCGTCGGCGAGCACGACGTTCACATTGCCGTTGACGTCAGGGAAGCTGCGATCAACCGCGCCCGTTTGCGCCGAGATCAGCACAAGGCTTCTCCACGAGTTCTTCGAGCAGGCAGCGGTCGCCGAGTGCGCACCGACCGCGCCAGCGATCGCTCCGACCAAGAGCGCCGCGAACACCGCGACCGCGCTCCTCCGCAAATACATGTCCGTACGGTAGGCGCGGACTCGGCTGCCGCGCAGAGAACTCTCGCAAGATCTACATGTTGCGAACAGCGCGCCGCGGCGACACCTTCAAGACCGTCTACAGCCACTGACCGGCTTAGGTAACACTCCGCTGCCCCGCCAGAGCGTCAGCGTCCACCTCAACTCGGGTTGAGCTAATCGGATAGGCCACTAGGCCATTTCGGCAGAACCTTCGAGGCTGTCGCGCAAACGGGCGCGGATGGGTCGTTGGCGCCGCGTGGTGCGCCGAGATTCGGCGCTGGTGGTGTCGGTGGTGATGCGCGTTGTGAGGCGGCGGCAGCTCGTGGGGTTCGCAAACTCGTCTGCGGCTCTCTGGAGCGTTCGGCTTGGTAGGTTCGGGCGCTCGTGCCATGGTCGAGGGAGGGCTGCTTGCTCTGCTCGTTCGTCTATCTCGTTGTTCGGAACCTGTTCGCGCTGGTGTGGCTACTGGGGCGGCCGCGTCGCTCGCTGGAGTTGGAGATCCTCGTGCTCCGTCATGAGCTTGAGATCCTCAGCCGACAGCGGTCGAGTCCGAGGCTGACACGAGCGGATCGTGCGCTGCTGGCGGCGCTGAGCCGCTCACTTCCCCGGGCGGCTTGGGCGGCCTTCGTGTTCAAGCCGGAGACGCTGCTTGGCTGGCACCGCCAGCTGGTCGCCCGCCGGTGGACCTACTCACACCGGATGC
>JADGOT010000227.1 GCA_017882805.1 Glaciihabitans sp.
GGTTACAACGTTACTCATCGGCGTCGCTCTCCTGTTTCGCAACCTCGAATCCCTCATCGTCTGTCCAGATTCCCGCTTCGCGCTCGGCCTCGAGCTCCGCTCGCGCAGCGGCCTTGGCATCCATGCGGTCCAGGTAATTCTGACGACGTGTGATGTGCGTGGGTCTCGGATCGTTCAAGAGTCGCGGGTCGAGACCGCGCGGCGCCATCATGAGCTCGGCAGTTGAGGTGAGCGTGGGCTCCCAGTCGAATTCGACACCGTTCCCAGGTCCGATGATGACGGTCGACCCAGCGACCGCGCCCTTCTTGAACAGTTCGGTCTCGATGCCAAGCTTCGCCAGACGGTCGGCCAGGAAGCCGACGGCTTCTTCGTTGTTGAAGTCGGTCTGCTGCACCCAGCGCTGTGGCTTCTCGCCCAGAACGCGATAGATGTCGCCGTAGGTTCCACCTTCGACGCGAACTACGAAGTCGACCTCGTTCACGGAGCGAGGTCGGATCACGATTCGCGGCACCGCGGGAAGAAGCGCTTTGGCGGCGCGATCGGCCTCGACCAGCTCGGCAAGCGCAAACGTCAGTTCGCGCAGGCCAGCACGCGAGACCGCAGAGATCTCGAACACGCGGTAGCCGCGGGCTTCGAGGTCGGGACGTACGAAGTCGGCAAGCTCGTGACCCTCGGGAACGTCAATCTTGTTGAGCGCGATGAGTTGCGGGCGCTCCAGGAGTGGCAGCTGTCCCTCGGGCACCGGGTAAGCGGCCAACTCGGCGAGGATGATGTCGAGGTCGCTGATCGGGTCCCTGCCCGGTTCGAGCGTCGCGCAGTCCAGCACATGGAGCAACGCGGTGCAGCGCTCGACGTGGCGCAGGAATTCGAGGCCAAGGCCCTTTCCCTCGCTCGCGCCCTCGATCAGGCCCGGAACATCCGCGACCGTGAAGCGGGTCTCGCCCGACTCGACGACGCCGAGGTTCGGGTGCAGCGTGGTGAAGGGGTAGTCCGCGATCTTCGGTTTCGCTGCCGAGACAGCGGCGATCAGGCTAGACTTCCCGGCGGATGGATAGCCGACGAACGCGATGTCGGCGACGGTCTTGAGCTCGAGGCGTACGTCACCCTCGAAGCCATCAGTGCCGAGCAGTGCGAAGCCGGGCGCCTTGCGCTTGGTCGTTGCAAGCGACGCATTGCCGAGGCCGCCCTGACCACCGGGTGCAACGACGAATCGCATGCCCGGGGTGTCAAGGTCGATGAGAATTTCACCGTCTTCGTCGTGAACGACTGTTCCCACCGGAACCGCGAGCTCCATCACGTCACCGTGGGCTCCCGCGCGGTGGTCGCCCATTCCGGGACCACCGTTCTCCGAGCGACGGTGTGGTGACCGATGAAAACTGAGCAGCGTAGTTACCTGTGGGTCGGCCACCAGAACAATGTCGCCACCGTTGCCACCGTTGCCACCATCCGGCCCGGCCAGCGGCTTGAACTTCTCGCGACGCACGGATACGCATCCGTTGCCGCCGTGCCCGGCGCGAAGGTGCAGCGTCACCTGGTCAACAAAGGTTGCCATGACGAGTGCTCCCTTCCGGTAACAAATACTGCGTTAAAGAACAAAAGCGAGCCGAAGCTCGCCCCTGTCGAAAAGCTGATGATCGCGGGGTAGTTACTCCGGCACCACGATGTTGACGACCTTGCGGCCGCCCTTCTGTCCGAACTGCACTGCACCGGCAGCCAGCGCGAACAGCGTGTCGTCTCCGCCGCGGCCAACATTGGCTCCGGGGTGGAAGTGCGTGCCACGCTGACGAAGGATGATCTCGCCCGACTTGACGACCTGGCCGCCGTAACGCTTGACGCCGAGGTACTGCGCGTTGGAGTCGCGACCGTTACGGGTGGAGCTTGCGCCCTTTTTGTGTGCCATGAGTTTGAGTCAGCCCTTTGCGAAGTTGAAGAGAATTACTTGATGCTGGTGATCTTGACGCGGGTGAGCTCCTGGCGGTGACCCTGGCGCTTCTTGTAACCGGTCTTGTTCTTGAACTTCTGGATGACGATCTTCGGACCGCGAAGGTCGCCAACGACCGAGGCCGTGACCTTGATGTTTGCAAGCTTCTTGGCGTCGTGCGTGATGGTCGTGCCATCCACGTGCAGCACGGGAACGAGCTCGATGTTTCCATCTTTGTCGGCCTTGATGCGGTCGAGCACGACGATGGTGCCGACCTCAACCTTTTCTTGCCGACCACCGGCGCGCACAATTGCGTAAACCACGAGAAACCCTTTGTTTGAAGACGTTGTTACTGAAGACGTATGTCTTGACGAAGCTGTTGGCATTGATAGCGGGCTCAGCCCAGCACACACCAAGGGTCAATAGTACGTGGTCAGTGGGGTTTTGGCCAAACCCAATCCCCTCCGCCCCGAACCCGTCCCGCTTGAGCCATTCTTCCGGATATTGCTCCGGCGACGACGAAAACTCAGGCTGGGCGGCTCACCAACGCTGCATGGGGGTTGACGCGCCACTCAGCCTGAGTTTTGGCGAGAAGATGGGGGCATGACCGTGCTCATCGATCAGCCGATTTGGCCCGCGCACGACATGCTGTGGGCGCACATCGTGAGCGATTCCTCGCTGGCTGAACTTCACGCATTCGCCGAGGCTGCAGGCATTCCACGCCGGGCGTTCGACCACGATCACTACGACGTTCCCGAGCGAAAGTGGGATGAACTCGTCGCGCTGGGAGCGCAGCCGGTTGGCGTACGGGAATTGGTCGAACGGCTACGTGCGAGCGGACTGCGCGTTACGCAGAAGCAGAAGCGTGGGCGTTAGCCTTGCTCGCCTCGGGATGCGCGCCCAGCCACAGCTTCAGAAACACGACCCCAAGAACCGTGAGCGGCAGCCATTCGATGAGTGGCGTCAATGCGCCGGCAACGGCGTTCTGGATGCCGTACTGCACTTTGTAGCCGTCGATGGCGGCGTCGAGCGAGTATCCGAACGGATATGCGCCGATCGTGACGGAAGCGACGAGGCTGACGAGCGCGGAAAAAGCGAACGCGAGAACCGCGCCGCTGATCGTCGCGATCACGGCTCGAGTGATCGTCTGGCGCCAGGAATCTGCCGAGCCTATCGGGCCAAAGAATTGGAGGGCCAAATAGATACCGAGCCCGAAGGCCACGCAGTGCAGAAGACCAATCAGAACCGACCAGACCAGGTTCAGGCTGAGTACCTGAGTGATCACAAGACCAAATCCCGCAACACCGATTCCCGCACTCCAC
>JADGOT010000028.1 GCA_017882805.1 Glaciihabitans sp.
CAATCGACATCCCGCTGCTTGCCTACCACTATCCGCAGGTGTCCCCGCCCGGTTTGCCAGTCGAGGCATTGCGGGACCTTCCAGTTGATGGCCTGAAGGACTCGAGCGGCGATGCGGAGCGCCTAATTCGCGAGATGGATGAGTTCCCTGCGAATCTTTACACGGGGCAACATTCGCTCCTTCTCCTTGCCGGTGGCATCGGCTGTTCGGGAGCGATCTTGGCTTTGGCAAACCTCGATGTCGAAGGCTGTACGCGCGCGTGGCAGGGCGATCCTGAGGCGCAACGCCGTGTGGTCTCCAACCATGGCGACGTGAGAAGCATCGCTGCCCTTAAGCGCAAAATCTCGGCACTACGCGGCACCAATCCGGCCACGCGCCTTGGCTGAGTCGCTCGGCGGAGCCCGCACGGCCTGACCAAACATAGGCGGCGGAAGATCGGTCGAAACTCGGTCTTGACCGGTTATCGATCGATTGGTAAGCTCAGCAAATCGATCGATCAGTAGGAGAGAGCAGTCGATCGGCGGACACGGGCGTTCGCATCCGCGATGCTGCCGTCCGGCTCTTCGCCGCCCGCGGTTATGCAGCCACCGGGATTCGCGAGATTGCCGACGACGCGGGGGTCACGACCGCGGCCCTTTATCACCACATGGGCAGCAAGCAGGACCTCCTACTGACAATCATGCGCGACGCGATGCACCAGATGATCGCGAGCGCGCGTGGAGCGCTTGCCGACGCCGACGGTCTACCCAACAAACTCGCCGGACTCGCTCGCGCGCACGTCATGTACAACGGGGGGAACCTCCTCGACGCGTACGTTGGCGATGCGGAGATCCGCTCCCTCGACCACGCCAACCGCGCTCGCATCGTGAGGCTCAGGGACGACTACGAGGCGCTCTGGGCCGACGTGATCACGCGCGGGGTCGAGACCGGTGAATTCCGAATCAGCGATCAGAAGCTCTTCCGCATAGCCGTGATCCAGATGTGCAACGGCGTCACCTACTGGTACACGCCCACAGGACCAGCCTCGCTTGCGGCGATCGCCGACGAACTGGCGGGGTTCGCACTTGCAATGGCTGGCTACGTGCCCGAAGTCTCTCTGCGTCAAGTCAAGAAGACCCGCTCAAAAGGGGTGAGCTGAATGGAACCTCTCCGCATCTACGCATTCCACGGCGGTGGCGAGATCGCCGACATGTCCATCTTCGATCCCTTCCACCCGGATGTCGGGACGAAGGTCGATATCCCCTATTTCTTCTATGTCATCGCGCACCCCCAGGGGAACGTGCTCTTCGACACCGGCGGCCACCCCTCGCTTGTGAGCGACCCGAGGATGCGACTGGGGGATGCGGCCGACGATTTCGAGGTGACGATGCAGGAGGGCGACGATGTGGTCAGCCAGATCAAACGCGCCGGCTTCAGCCCGACAGACATCGACCATGTGGTCCTCTCACATCTGCACTACGACCACGCCGGCGGTATCGAGTTCTTTCCGGAGGCGGCCTTCTACGCCCAGCAGCGGGAGCTGGAGTTCGCACATTGGCCCCCCATCTATCAACGAGAGGTCTATGTGCGTGCCGACTTCGACCACCCAATCGAGTGGAACGAGCTCGTCGGCGATCGAGACCTTTTCGGCGACGGCCGAGTCCTGATCTTTCCGACCCCCGGCCACACCGCCGGCCACCAATCGATGCTTGTCCAACTCGATGACAAGCGGGCAGTGATCCTCGTCGCAGACGCGGCCTATCTGCCGCGGAATATCGATGAGAACGTGCTTCCCGGAATCGTTTGGAGCCCAGACGCGATGGTCTCCAGTTGGCGACGAATCCGCGAACTCCAGCGAAGCCACAACGCTGACCTGATCTTCACGCACGATCTCGATTGGGCGCAGAAGACGCGGGTGGCTCCGGAGAGCTGGTACGAATGACTCCGGCACACTCGAGTGGACTCCGGGCCGAATGGCAGCCTCTCGACCGCTCGGTAGAGGACTTGCCGCCCGACATCATCACCCTCGTCCGCGACGCCCTGAGCGAGGAACCGAGGCGGCCGGTCTTCATCTTCGACGACGGCGTCGTCGTCACTCGCGAGCGCTTCCGGGCAGCCGTGGAGGAGTTTGGCGGCTACCTCTCGACCAGGGTCAACCCCGGCGACCGCGTCCTGATCATGCTCGAGAACCGAGTCGAGTTCATGGTTGTGTGGCTGGCGGTGAACGCCTGCGAAGCCAGCCTGGTCTCCATCAATACCTCCGCCGGCGAGCACGATGCCGGCCACATAGTCCACGACTCTGCCGCCCGGATCGCAGTGGTTGGAGCTGACCACGGGGAGCTGATCGGCCGGGTCGCAGACGCCGAAGAGATCGAGATCGTGGTCGTAAGCGGCCCCGAGCCGGACGGCCTGGCGCAATACGTCTCGGATTCCGGGCCGCTGAAATTGGCCGACGTGGAAGTCGACCCCGACGCAGTCACCAACGTCTACTACACCTCGGGCACCACAGGCCCTCCGAAGGGCTGCATGGTGGGTCACGACTACTGGATCCGTTTCGTGGAGCTGTATCTGGGGTTGTACGGGCTCAGTCGGGACGACCGGCTGCTCTGCTGCTTGCAGTTCTTCTACAACGATCCTCCATGGCTATTCCTGGCGTCGCTGCGAGCCGGCACACCGTTCGTGGCGATGCGGCGCTTCAGCGTCTCGCGCTTCTGGTCCGTCGTCTCTGAGTACGAGATCAC
>JADGOT010000228.1 GCA_017882805.1 Glaciihabitans sp.
CTACTTCCAGGTGAGAGTGGATCAATCCTACGCGGGAGCGTACGCGATCACCGTTCACGTCCGCCGAGGCGTCAAGGCGGGCGATCTGCCCTCGACGGCCCGCCGTGCCGCTTCGGGGCACAGCTACCACGGTGACGTCTCGAATCACGTCCCCGACGGCAACGGTCGGTACCGCGAGTTTTGGAAGGTGCTGCTGCACGCTGGCGACCACGCGAACGTGAGTTGGTCGCAGCCGACCGGCGGTGGTATCTCCCTCTATCTGCTCCCAGTCGGCACGACGAACAACAACTGGCCGAACCTCAGCCCGCTCGACTTGCGCGACCCGACCTCCAACGGCCACGACGCGTTCAGCCTCGTTGCGCCGCGGACGGGCTGGTACTACCTCGACTTCAATGCAAGCACTCCAGGTGCCTACTCGTTCGCAGTAACCGTCCGGCACCACTGATCGCTCGGAGTTCGTCCACCACGAGCCCAGGAGGCTTTCGCGTCATGTGTCGCGCGTTCACGCAGCTCGCCGTTCCCGCTGCTGTCTGCGCCGTAGCCGTCCCCGCCGAAGCGAGGTCGTACGAGAGCGTGATATTCGCGAACTCGTCGATGAACATCATCTGCAACGCATATCGCTTCCGAGACATGCCGATCGGCATCCGCTGCGACATCTTCTCTGGTCTGAAGCCGCAGCCTGCACGACCACCGGGATGCAATCTCGACTACGGCGGCACGGTTCAGATGCACGTGACCGGCCTCAGCCGGATCGGCTGCGTTGGCGACATCAACAGCAGCGCGAAGACGTCCACGCTCACCTATGGCACGAGCTTCCGCTTCCACGGCATCACAGCCGGTCGAGCTTCAGCGGTTTGCGCTGTACCAATCGCAACAGTCACGGCTTCTTCCTCAGCCGCGACCACTGCTACATCTTCTAGCCGCCGCCGCCACTGGGAGCTACCGACGCGATGAGACTTCGTACCTTGATCTCCGTCACGCTGCTGCAAGAGGTCTTCATCGAGAAGATCGAGCAGGTGTACGCCAACATCGGGGCATGCGCAATCCCTTAAGACGTTGACGTTGTAGATGAAGCGGCCGTTCGGGTCGCTTGACCAAGTACCACCAGGTGACCGGCTTCTGGCTTTGACAACGCAGGTAGCAAACGGCCTGCGCACAACGAGCGTGCCGGGCTTCGGCCGGACGATCGCGGCCGGTCATCGAGACCGCAAGCGGACGCCCGACCGGCACGAGGAGCACCGAGTGATGGCGCGGCCTAAGCGAGGGCTACCCAGCCTGCAGCCTTGTTGCTTCGGTCTGCGAACGGTCGAAGAGGTATCCCACTGCTGTCAACAGTTCCCCCTTGCCGTTCAGCGGGTGAGATCACGGAGCGGGTCGGCCCCTCGTAAGCTCTCCGCGTGGCCTCGGCATTCATCAGCTATGCGCACGAAGACCAGGAACTGACGGTCGATCTGGCCGAACACCTTGAAGCCCAGGGCCTCGACATCCGCTACGACCAGGTAGTCCTTCAGATCGGCGACTCGCTGATCCAGAAGATCTCGCAGGAGATCCACGACAGCGATTTCCTGATCGCCATCGTTTCGCCCGATTCAGTCGAGTCCGGCTGGTGCCAGCGAGAGTTGGCACTCGCGGCGACGCAAGGGATCAACGAGAAGCAGGTTACGGTGCTGCCGGTCAAGTTCCGAGGCGCCGAGCTTCCGCCGATGCTCGGCGACGCCTACTACGCCGACGCCGATCGCTTCTCTGCGGAGACGATCGCCGAGAAGCTGGCGGCTGCGATGCGAGCGCACCTCGAAGGTCGCGGCAACGAAGCTCGACGTGAGGCCGAGGCTGTCGAACCGGCGGGCGGCGAACCTGCGCACGCTGAGGCGGCGGGTGACGTGGAGGTCGGGCAGATCGAGGAGGTCGCACAACGGGCTTGGGATGTCTTCCAAGCGTGGGAAGGCATCTGGAACGGCGGCAACATCCGTGATCTCTCCGATCCGCGCCGTCGTCTTCGCTGGGCGCTCGACCAGCTTCCGACGCGTCTCCGCGGCGCACTACCGCTCGTCGAACAGATGGCCAACGCCGACGAAGACGGCTTCTTCGCCGATGCCGACCTCGTGCAGGTCGAACGCGATATGCGAGCCGAGTTACTCGCGGTTCGCACACGTGTCGCGCAGGGACTCCCGATCGTGGGGCGCTGGTTGATCGTCGCGGATGAGGGAGAGGTCAGTTCCGGCGGCCGTGATGCGAGTGCATATCTCTGGCGGATCCAGCGGGGCGCGGAAACCCGGCCGGTGACGGTGTTCATCAGCCGGACGGCGATGGCCTCTGCTAACGACCACCTGCCCCAGGAAGTCGCGGCAGCGAAGAACACGCACGGCCGCAGCGTCGTCCCGCAAGTGGTCGGGCTGGACGAGCCGCCGACCACGATGAGCGTAACCACGGCCGGGATCAGGTTCGGGCTTCCGGACTAGAAGCAGTGCCGCATTTCAATCGACTATGTTGAGTGGCTCACGCAGCGCATGGAGAATGACGCGCAGGTGCTGGCGAATCCCTTCCGCGAGCTGATCGAGCTGGTCAAGCGGCGCTCTAGCCCTGAGTCGCCGTCGAGACGCCCCAGGTCGTGTAGTCGGTCCGCGCAATCTCGACAGGCCGAGCACGCGGCGACGAAACGACCCAGACACCGCAACCTCGGGGGTGGGGGCCACAGCCGCTGTATGCGACTGTGCGCCCATCGGCTCCGACGCTGAGGGACGGAGGCAGGAACTTCTCGACCGCGAGCGTCGCGAGCTTGTGTCGGTCGCCTCCTCGAGCGGTGGCGCTGTAGATGCATGTCGTCGTTGTGACGGTGATGGGGCTGCAGGAGCTCGCGTAGATCAGGCGATTGTCGCGCGACCATTGCAGCAGCTTTATCGCGACGTTCTTGCTCGGCGGGAGTAGCACGACTCTGGGCTTGGAGAGGGTCTTGACAGTGGAAGCGACGGCGATTCCCCGCTTCGCGTCGAAGGCGATCGACCGCGAGTCGGGAGAGAGCTCGGCATTTCCTCCGACTAGCCCGACCGTCGATTTCACCTCGCGGAAGCCGGACTCCGGATGCGCGGAGAAGAACACCGCCAGGCGATTGTTGCCCACATCCTCGACCATCACCACCGAGCCGTTGCTCGCGAAGTGCACAGATGCGAACCTGTGGGAGTTGCTAGCGGCGATCACGCGGGGGCGCGAGCCGTCGGCCGTGGCGAGGTAGATCTTCTGCGACGTCGGGCCAGGGGTTTCAGCGCCACCGAGCGCGATCCACAGCACCCGGCGGCCGTCGGGAGAAAGCGCGGGATAGGCCATCTGCTGCCCGCCCCGGTCCGACGCGAACCGGGCAGCGGCGCCCCCGCCCAGCGACTTCACGAACAGGCTCGTGCCCGAGCGATAGGCGACGAGAATCGTGCTCCCGCCACC
>JADGOT010000229.1 GCA_017882805.1 Glaciihabitans sp.
CGCGAGATTCTTCGGGTTCGCGCCCGAGAGCGCGAGACCGATCCCGAACGACTTGCCTTCGGTGAAGTTGTCGATGGTGGCCATCCATTTGGGCATCACCGCTTCTTCACCCTTCTTCGGACGCTTTCTCCACTGTCCGGCCGCCATCACGAGGAACAACAACCCGAGCACGAGCTTGATCGTGTCGACCGTGTTCGACGCCCCGCTATCGGTGGTGCTTGCTCCGTGGACGACCAGCAGCACGATGACGTTCACCACGACGAGTCCGAGGACCCAGCCGAGCGCGAACATCGGCCCGTCGGAACGCGCCTTGGGAGTTCCGAGCACCAAGATCACCGCGATGATCGGCACCGGGCTGAGCGCGACACCGAGCGCCAACGGGAGGATGTCGCTGATCACTTGGCTCAACATGTTCGTCCCGTCGTATGCAATTCCCGGCGTGCGGAAGATCGCCGACCGAGATCCATCTCCGACTGCCGAGAACGTAGCCTCGCGGCGTGCCCGACGAGCATGGGCCGAAGGCGCACCTGGCAACGGTACGCAGTAGATAGTTACCGGCGGACCGCGCACAAGAGGGTGCGACGATGAATCAGAGGGTGCGCAGAGTCCTCGTCGTGGTGCTCGCCGTCGCGGTCCTTTTCGGGATCGGGATCGCAGTGAAGTCGGCGAACGACAATCACGCCAGACGCCCGCGGGCGGCGGCGAAACCGCGCCCCCACTCCTCGTCGACGTCGACAACCAGACCCACGCCTCCACCCAGGGCGCGACCTCCGGCCGCTGCCGGGTACTTCACAATCCTTCCTCCCGGCTCGCCCCTGCCATCCGACAAGACGTGCGCGGCGCGCGTTCACCGGTCGTCATGGGAACCTGTTCGCGCGAACGCCACGCACAATCACACGGTGCCGCCGCAGCCGAACACGCTCGGAAACTTCAGCCAGTGGAGCGCGGCATGGAATGCGATCTACAGGCCGCGAATCGACGGGCACTTCACCGGCACGACCGACGAGATCATGCAATGGGTGGCGTGCAAGTGGGGCTGGTCCGACAACCTCGTGCGCGCCGAAGCGTTCGTCGAGTCACATTGGAGGCAGGCGACCGGCCCGAAGTTCGGGTTCGGCGATTACACATCCGATTCGAGCAACTGCACCTACGACCACCATCCGCCCTGCCCGACCAGCTTCGGCATCATGCAAGTCAAGTGGCACTTCCACCCGGCCGGTTATCCGTCGACTTCGCCGCAATCGTCGTATCCGTGGATCATCCGCTCGACGACGTACAACCTCGACCTGCAGGTTGCCGAGATGCGCGGCTGTTACGACGGCATGAGCACGTACCTCGGCGACACCAAGGGCGATCTGTGGGGTTGCCTCCAGGACTGGTTCAGCGGTTCGTGGATGCCCGGCGGCGGCCCGTACTCCGCGGAAGTGCAGTCAGCCATGTCCGCCGAGCCCTGGCTTGCTTGGCCCGGATAGCAACGGTCGGAACGTTGACTCACCAACGGCCGGAACATTGCAGATCGATGACCCTTCTCTCAGTCAGCGACCAGACGCGCTCGTCAGACTCGACGAGAGATGAAAGCTGTCTTCGGCGTAGTCAACGAAGGAGAGGACACCGATGCAACGTCAATCGGACCGATCCGAGCGAGGAGCCATGACCGTTGGGACGCCCGTCGAGGTTCGCACCCGATACCAAGGGTCGTGGGCTGATGGGTTCGAGGTCGCCGAGTCAACCGAACATGGATACTGGCTTCGACGTGCATCCGATCGGTGTCTCTTGCCCACACCGTTCGTATCGAGGGACGTACGCCACCGCGGGTGACCCTTCTGTAAAGAGTGCGTCTCGTTGTTCTTGACGACTGACGATCGTGCCGATGGTGCCTTGGTGGAGCACACACAGACCAAGCGCGTTCCGACGGTTCGGCCGGGCATCCTGCCTGCGGCCACGGCGGCGTGCGGTGTTCTGAGCGGTCTCGTGTGGCGTACACGGGGACCAGTTGGTTGGGAACGCCCGTTCATCGCATTGCTTCGACACGAGCAGCTTCCAATCGCACGGCCGTTGCTCCTGTTGTGGCAGCCGCTCCCGTTCGCGATCGCGACCTTATGGCTGGCATGGATGGCCTTGAAGTCGAATCGGATACAACTCGCGTTCTCCGGCACGGCCGGCTGTGTACTCGCCGCGATCCTGACCGAACGTGTGCTCAAACCGCTTGTCGGCCGCCACCATCTCCACTCGGGTTCGCCAGTCTTCCCATCCGGGCATGTCACTGCCGCAGCTGCGTGCGCGATGTTCGCGTGGCTCGTCTTCGATCCTCCCGAGCAACTTCGCTACGCGCTCGTAGCTGTGCCGGTCATGGTCGGGTACGCAACCATCTCGACCGGCGTTCACTATCCCGCCGACGTCATCGCCGGGTGCTTCGTCGGAGGCGTCGTCGTGTACTGCATCGTCATCGGCGCAGACCGACTGGCGGCGACCGCTGCCAACCGACGCCGTGAAGTCCCCACCGACGACGTGTGCATCGATCTGCCGGCTCACGAGGACCGAACCGCCGCCCACGCGTAGACAAGAAGAGCGGAGGGGGTGCGATTCGAACCCACGGTGCTTGCACCCAACACCCGCCGCCACTCGTTCATCGGGATGCTCAGCCCCGTCGACTACGAGACCAACCACGCGGCATGATCAATGCACCACACCCGTCCGGAACGACGGGGCAATCCCACGTGAGCATCCGCCCGCACGGAGTGGGAAGCGCAGAGAAGACAGGCGCCAGTTGATTCTTGACCTCGAGGAAGCAGATCTCGGCGCCGGCCTCGACGCAGAGGTGTGCGTGGTCGGCGCCGGTGCGGTCGGCCTCGCGCTCGCGATCGTTCTGGCGGAACGCGGCATCGACGTACTGCTCGTGGAAGGCGGAGGAGAAGGTCAGGAAGCTGACAGCCAGGCGCTTCACGAGGGCGAGTCCGTCGGTCATCGCTTCGACAACATCGGGGTTGGGCGCTACCGGGTACTGGGCGGCACGACGACGCAGTGGGGCGGGCAGCTCGTGCCGTTCGATGCATCTGTCATTCGCGCGCGACCGTGGCTCGGGCACGCCGCGTGGCCCGTCGACCCCTCCGTGCTGGAGCAGTACGTCTTGGCGGCCTACCGCCGGCTCGGGTTGGAGCACGTCGAGCTCGACGACGCCGCGGTCTGGCGCAGGTTGGGCGAGGGCGTCCCCACGATGGGACCCGATGTCGATGTCGTGTTGACGCGCTGGGTCAAGACGACCAACTTCGCCCGGCTCTTTCGCCGCCAATTGCATTCGACGCAGGGGCCGCGCGTACTGGTGCACGCGAACGTGGTGTCACTGGCGCTCTCGCCACAGCGCGACCGTGTGCGGGCCGTACGGGCGCGCAGCCTGCGCGGCACGCAGCTGGACGTCAGGGCGCGTCACTTCGTTCTGGCCAACGGCACGTTCGAAATCGTCCGTCTGCTCGAGCATCCCCTGGCCGACGGTTCGTTCGGACCATGGATCGAATCGAAATGGTTGGGTTCACCGTTGATCGACCATCTCGATTGCCCGGCCGGCGCCGTTACCGTGCTCGATTACAAGCGCTTCCATGACCTGTTCGACCCCGCGTTTCTCGGTGGTCACAAGTACTACCCGAGGATGCGACTCGCTCCGGAAGTGCAGCAGGCCGAAGGACTCGTGGACGTCAGCGCGGAGTTCCACTACTGGACACGCGATACGGAACATCTGGACTACCTGAAGGCCCTCGCGGGCTCTCTCCGCGGGCGCCGCCAGGAAGGCACGTCGTGGCGCGCGTTGCCGCGGCACGCGGCCGCCGTAAGTGCGAACGCAATTCCGATGCTGCGGCGACGAATCCGCGATCGGCGCTCGTTCAAGCCGAAGGACGCCGAGGTCACCCTGGCGTTCCATTGCGAACAGCTGCCGCTGGCGCGGAGTCGTGTAGGGCTGAGCGACGAGCGGGACGCGCTCGGCATGCGTCGTCTGCGCGTGGACTGGCAGATCGATGGTCGTGAGCTGCGATCGATGAAGTTCTTCGCGCGTTTGCTCAAGAAGGAGCTCGAGTCGCGAGGCCTTGCGTCCGTCGCTATCGATCCGAGGCTCGAGGATGAAGATCCGGCGTTCGCCACGGTAATCCACGATGCGATTCATCCCATGGGGACGACCCGCATCGGTCTCAGCCCCGAGGAGGGCTTCGTAGACGAGAACCTCACAGTATTCGGCCTCCAGAATCTGCATCTGCTGGGCGCCACGGTGTTTCCCAGTACCGGCTTCGCCAACCCGACGTTGACCGCGATTGCATTGGCATTGCGGTTGGGTGATCACCTCGTCGAGCTCTCGAATGGCTGATCTTCGGGACACCCTACGAACGCCGGGGGCGCTTCGATTGGGTTTGGGCTGCGGCACGCTCGGCAGCAACATGAGCTATCGCGCCGGCTGTGCACTCGTTGAACAGGCCTACGACTGCGGCTTCCGCTACTTCGACGTGGCGCCGCCGTACGGAGACGGATTCGCAGAACGCATCCTGGGCGACGTGCTCTCGCCAGTGCGCGCCACGGTGACCATCACCACGAAGGCCGGCCGTCCTCGGCCAGGACGCGTGTCGGGGTTCCGTGCCGTACGGCGACATCTCTTACCACTCAAGCGGAGTCTCCCAGCGGTGTGGGGACGATTGGCGGGGTTGCGCGCACGCGACGCCGCGGCACCGCGGGGATACTTCGCCGCCAACGACGTCGTGGCATCCATCGAGGAAAGCCTGAGGAGACTGCGAACCGAGTACGTGGACTTCCTGTTGCTTCACGAGGTCCAACCCGGAGACGTAACGCAAGAGCTGCTCGAAGCACTGGCGCGACTTCGCGCTGAAGCGAGACTCCTCGGCATCGGGATCGGCACGTCGGTTGAATCGTCGGCACAACTGTTGAACGAGCGCCCGGATTTCTTCGACATGGTCCAAGTCACCCAATACTGGGGTGCGTTCCGACCGAGCTTGGCCGAGGACCATCTCCTGCTCACGCATGGGTGCATCGGCACCGGGATGCAACTCATCGAGTCGCCGGAGTTTCGGCGGGTGTCGGCTGCCGACGTGTCGCTCGCCGAGATGAGCCGCGTGCTCACGAACCCGCGGCAGGCTCCTGACTTACTGCTTGCTGCAGGGCTCCAAGCCAATCGGAGCGGAATGGTGCTGGTGGCGTCGTCGCGCCCTGAGCGATTACGACACTTGGTGGGGGTCGCGACGTCTTCCGAACTGGACGCGCTGGCCGCGCAATTGAACGGCTGCCTGCGACAGCTGAGCAACACGATGCGCGTACCGGGACATGATTGAACCGCTCCGGACCTTCCGGACCGCCTCTCCTTCACCGCCTCTCCTTCAGTGGTCGCTGCCCGCCATAATGCGCGCGACACTCGCGCGATGAAGCTGTACCACGCCACGTCACGAGCCGTTGCCGACCGCATCAAGCTCGAGGGATTCCACGGTCACGGAGTCTTCTATGGCGAACATCCGACAACTGGCGGCAACTGGCTGAACGACAACCCCGAGACTGATCCCACCGTGGGTCTGGTCATGATGTCGATCGAGATTCCCGACGACGAGCTTGCCGACCAACCAACTCAGGATCAGCGGTTGCACGATGGTCAGCA
>JADGOT010000230.1 GCA_017882805.1 Glaciihabitans sp.
GTGTGCTCCACGATCACGGTACTGAACTTCGGCGAGGTTCTCGCGACCGGTGATCGCACCACGGTACTGAGTGATCCAAAGGTCGTCTCGGCTTACATGGGCGAAACGGAAATGCTATGAGTCTCAAAGTCATAGACGTCACGGTGCGTCGAGGGGTTGGACCCGTGATCTCAGGCGTCAGCCTCGAGGTTGAACCAGGGAAGATCACGACCGTGGTGGGGCCGAACGGTGCCGGGAAGACCAGCCTGCTGGAATCCCTGTCCGGGATCGTGCCAATTTCAGCCGGCGCCATCGAGCTCGATGGGCAGGATATCTCCCGCCTGTCCCGTCGACGACGGTCCCTACTCGGGCTGAAACACGTCGAACAGGGACGGATGATCTTTCCGTCGCTCACCGTACGGGAGAACCTGCGGCTGACCGCGCGTTCCTCATCCGACTTCGACGAAGCGATGGCTCTCTTCCCCGAACTTGAGAAGCGCGTCGATTCGCCGACCGCGCTCCTGTCGGGTGGCGAGCAGCAGATGGTCGTGCTCGCCCGCACCTTCGCGGCCAAGCCTCGCTACATCATGATCGATGAGATGTCTCTGGGTCTTGCCCCTGTCGTCTTCCTCAGGTTGGTGCCGGTCGTGCAGGGAATCGCGGAATCGGGCGTCGGCGTCTTGCTGGTCGAGCAATTCGCCCACATGGCCCTGAAAGCAGCGACGGATGCCCTCGTCGTTTCGAGCGGCCGGGTCTCGTATCAGGGCTCGGCGAGCGCGCTCCTTGCCAACGAGGAACTACTGCGCACCGCGTACCTCGGCTAATCGGTTAGGGCATTGCTTGATGCATCGCCCCGCCCTGTTTCGGCGACGCTGACAGTGGCGTCGCCCCCCGTAGGGTAATCAAATGACGAGTGACCCCGAGTTCAGCACAGCGCGGGATGCCGCAAACGACCCGCGCATCCTGGTGTTCGGTCGTCTGCTAGGGGCCGCGAACCGCCTCGAGTACATATTGGGGCGCGCTCTCGAGGAAGAGATCGGGATACCCCACTCGCTCTTCGAACTACTTCTCGTCGTTGGTCGCGCAGGTGAGAAGGGCGTCGCGCTTCGCGATATCGCACAAGCTCGAGTGCTCACCTCTGGCGGAGCGACCCGTTTGGCGCAGCGGGCCTCGGAGCAGGGACTCATTCGGCGACGGACTTCCCCCGAAGACGCGCGGGCCCAGATCATCACCCTCACGCCGGCAGGGGAAGAACTGCTCGTGCGAGCGAGCACATTCCACGCCCACAACATCGAGCGTTACCTCGTCGACGTGCTCCCTGCCGACCAGGCGCAGGTGTTCGCCGTGGCGATCAGGACCCTGAGCAAGCATGCAGCCGAGGTCTTGCCGACCATGCCGTAAATTCTTGGCGGAATCGGGAATAGCTGACTAGTCAGCTATTGTTGGACCCTTCTGACGGCGAGTAGCGCCGCCAGCCCCGCGAGTTGTCGGGGTCCAACGGAAGGATCCTCCATCACCATGTCACTGAACTACCAGGTCTTTGATCTCGACTTCCCCGCGGGTTCGCCCAACAAGTCGGCCGTGCTCGTCACCGGCGAGACCGAGGCCCTGCTCGTCGATGCGGGCTTCACGCGCGCGGACGGGCACCGTCTGGTCGCCGCCATCCTCGACTCCGGCAAGACTCTGAAGACCGTCTTCGTCAGCCACGCGGACCCGGACTTCTACTTCGGGCTTGAGGCAATCGCCGACGCGTTCCCCGAGGCCGCGATCGTGGCGACCCCGATCGTCATCAAGCACATCCAGCACTCGTTCGAAGGCAAGCTGGGCGCCTGGGCCTCGCTGGGCGCGAACCTGCCTACCCGGTTGGTTCCCCTCACCGAACTCACGGAGAACTTCCTCGAGGTTGACGGCCAGCGCCTCGAACTTCGGGGTGGGTCCGAGATCCTTCCGGATCGCGCCTACCTGTGGAGCCCGGATGACCGCGCCATCCTGGGCGGCGTACTCGTGTTCCAGCAGGAACACGTCTGGACTGCGGACACCGCGACGCCCGAGAAGCGTGCGGCATGGGTCGAGCTGCTCGACGAGATGCTCGCCCTGAACCCTCAGCTCGTCGTCCCCGGACATCGTCTCCCGGAGACGGCAAACGACGCGAGTGCGCTCGAGTACACCCGTTCGTACCTGCAGGACTTCGAGCGCATCCTGGCCGCATCAGCGGACGGCGCCGCAACCACAGCGACTCTCATCGAGACCTACCCGAACTCGGGAATGTTGATCGCCGCGACCCTGGGGCCGAAGGTTGCAAAGGGTGAGATGACATGGGGCTGAACGAGACCAACGACCCCGCCACATCCACCGCGCCGCGCGATGTGGTGCGCCGACAGTATCTCGCATCGGCGGCGGGTGACCTCGACGCACTTCGTGCAACCCTGGCTCCTGACGTCGAATGGACCGAGATGGCGGGCTTCCCTCTCGCGGGCACCTACCGCACTCCGGAGGGCGTAACCGCTGGCGTGATGGAAATACTCGGCCGAGAGTGGAATAGCTGGGCCGCTCACGACGACACCTACGTAGTTAACGGCGAGAACGTGGTCGTGCTTGCGCGCTACACGGCTTCGAACCGCGCTACGGGCAAAGACCTGAACGTGCGAGTCGCCCACCACTTCATCGTGCGCGGCGGACTCATCGTGCGCTTCGAGCAGTTCGTCGACACCGCGAAGGTCGCGGAGGCGGCCAAGGCGGACTGAGTGAATGCTTCGGCACCGCCCGTGGTCAGAGCACCGTGCGATCGCGCGCGCAACTAGGTCGGGGGATGGTGCCCGGTCACGTCGGCTGTCGGCGGACCGTCGAGGTGGGCGCCGCCGAGCGCGGTAGTCGACCAGCTCTCGATGGTCCACCCCGTGGATGGGGTCCCACTGAGGGTGACGCCCGCGGTGTTGTGCAGCTCGCCGGCGGCGACGGCTACCGACGGCGCGCCCTTCGCGCGCAGCGCGGTCCACGCGCGGATGGCGGCCCCGTGGCTGAAGGCCACGGCCATCCCGTCTGGGTGGGCGGCAGCGATTTTGGCGACGCTGTTGTCGAAACGCTCGACGAAGGCGTTGCCATCCGTTCCGCCCGGCATCTTGCGGTCGAGATCACCCTGTAGCCATGCCTTGATCGTCTCCACATAGCGTGCGATGGCGGCCGCGTCGGTCGCGCCCTCCATGTCGCCGGCGCCGATCTCGTGCAAGCCAGGCAGCACGACGGTCTCGAGCGCACGCGTGCCGGAGAGGGGAACTGCCGTCAACTGAGTACGCATCAGCGCCGAGGCGTAAACGCCGTCGATCTCTTCGGTCTCGAGCGCAGCCGGAAGAGCGGCCGCCTGCGCGAGTCCCAGAGCAGTGAGCCCGGGGCCAGGGGTACGGGTCTCGAGGATTCCCGCGACATTGGCCGCCGATTGTCCGTGCCGAATCAGCAGGAGTCGCATGGCTGAAAGCATAGGACCGGCAACTCAGTCGCCACCAGAGGGACTCGATCGTCGGGCTCGAGCTGGACTCGACTACGCTGGCGCGCACCGAGACTAAACTCCCTTCACATGGAGCGCTCGACAAAAATTGGACTTGTCCTCCGAATCATTGTTGTCGTCGCTTTAGGAATCGCATTCGGTCTGATCGGTGCGAGGTTCGTGTTCGTCGGTTCATGGTTGAGCCTGATTCCCTGGGGCGTCGTATGCCTTGTGATCGGGCTTTCCACCCGATCCTGGCCAGCAACGCTGCTCCTCGGGGCGGTGTTCGGTGTGACTGTCGTCCTTGCGTTCGAGATCTTCGGCTATCAGGGCACCGGCCCGCTCACTCGGGCGCTTCCTCTCTTCGTTGCCATCAGCTTCGCGGGGGGCATCCTCTCCACTGGGGGCGCCGCAGTGGGACATGCGCTGAGGGTTCTTGCCTCGAGATCCCGTCAAAGGTGACCGGAACGAACTCGATGGAGGTATCACCGCCGGCGGCTAGCGGCTAATCATCCAAAGGTCGCGAGGCGAAGGTGCCCGGGCGCACCATCGCGGTAGGCCCCGGCTTGAGCTGGTCTGCACCCACAGACCGATCTGGCTCACTGGCCGCCAAGGACCAGCAGCTGGATGCTCCGAAGTAACCATGTTTGATAGCGCTCGAGAGGCCATCCGGAGTCTTCGACGAAGTAGAGGAACGACTCCTCAGCCGTCAGAAAGCCAAGCACATCCGCCGCTGAATCACGGTTGGAGGGGTCGACCAGCCCACGGTCGACGAGCCAGCCGGCACCCAGTGCGAGATCGGCTCGGCGCCTGATGTCTTGAGCGGCTACGGCTTCCCGCACGTGTGGATCGGCGTCGGCCGCTGCACGCATGGCACGCCATATTCCCGCGCCCCGGGCATTCGCCTGCACAACGAATACGACAAAGCTGTTCAACGCGAGTGCCGAGTCGGGTTCTGCGAGAATCTCCGCCATCGCCGGACGTTCGAGGAGCGAATATTCGCCCTCGTCGCCCGCAAAAGCATGCTGCCAGGCCGCGAGCAGGAGAGACGACTTCGGCCCGGCGAGATGCACCGACTGCACCGAGACGCCCGCCTCAGTCGCAATCGCTCGCATCGGGGTGGCGAAGTATCCGTCCCGCACGAACAAGCGACCCGCTGCAGTGATAATCCGTTCCCGGGTGGCTGCCGCTTCGCGATCCCGGATGGTCGAACTGTAGTTGCGAGAAACTGACACATTCACTCCTAAATTCGGTTAGAGTGTTGCTCTAACGAATTATACAGGAGCGTTTTGATGGCGACTTACCTGATCTGCAGCACGCCGGTAATGGGCCACGTCGCCCCAATGCTGCGGATTGGCAGCCACCTCCACTCCCGCGGTCACCGCGTGATTGTTCTCACGGGAAGTCGCTTCGCCGATCAGGTAGCCTCTCGCGGGATCGAGTTCCGGGCCCTGTCAGGTCTCGCCGACTACGACGACCGAGACCTCGAAAGCCATCTTCCCGATCGGGCGAAGTACCGCGGGTTCGCGCAGATTCAATACGACATCCAGAACATGTTCGTGAACACGATTCCTGCTCAGTTTGCCGCCGTCCAGTCGATCGTCGAGGCGGACGCGCCGGATGCAATCCTGGTCGACTCGGCATTCGTTGGAGCAGCGCCGCTGCTGCTCGACCACAACGCGGTGCGACCGGCCGTCCTCGGGGTGGGGGTGGTGCCACTTAACCAGTCCAGCCGGGACGTCGCACCTTACGGAATGGGTCTGGCGCCATCCTCAAGCCCGCTCGGCAGGCTCCGCAACCGCGGGCTCAACCTGCTCGCGACGAAAGTGCTTTTTCGCAAGACTCAACGCCAAGCGGAGCGCATCTTTGCTTCGATCGGTGGACCGCCACTTGATATGTTCGCAATGGACGTTTCCGGCGCCTACGACAGATTCCTTCAGCTCAACGCGACGGAGTTCGAATACCCGCGCAGCGATCTCGCCTCCAACACCAGTTTTGTCGGGCCGGTGCTGCCGCCACCCGCCACGATGCAGATGCCCGACTGGTGGGGCGACCTCGATGGTTCGCGGCCCGTCGTCCACGTTACCCAAGGCACCATTGACAACCACGACCTGTCCCGTCTGATCCGTCCGACGGTGGAGGGACTGGCCGAAAGTGAGGTGCTGGTCGTCGTCAGCACCGGAGGGCGTTCGGTCGATGAGGTTGGTCCCGTCGCATCCAATGTTCGACTTGCAGAAATGCTGCCATACGACCTGCTCCTGCCGCTCACCGATGTGTATGTGACGAATGGCGGATTCGGCGGTGTTCAATACGCGCTGAGCCAGGGAGTGCCCATGGTGGTTGCGGGAGACACCGAAGACAAGCCCGAGGTCGCGGCTCGGGTGGGTTGGTCAGGCACAGGGATCAACCTGCACACGGGCAAACCGACAGCCACGGCCGTCCGGGATGCCGTACTCCGCGTCCTCGCGGAGCCGCAGTTCAAGCGCCGAACAGGCGAAATGGCCGAAGCCGTCGCTGGCTACTCAGCCCTTACCTCGGTGGAGAGCGCACTCGCAGACGCTGTCGCACAACGAGCGTAGAACTCCTTGTGGTCGATCACGTGATCGTTCCACTGGTCCCGCAATCAGCTAGCAACGGAGTAGTCATATGAAATATCCCCGACCACGCATCGTGGCGACTGTTGTTCTCGGCTTGACCGGAGGCCTGCTGCTCGCCGGATGCAGCAGCGGCCCGACCGGTGCGGCTGCTCCGGGTGGTGTGCGGGCCTCAGGCAGCCCTTCGTCGAGCACCGCACCGCCGGCCGCATCGCATGCCGACGGCACTGCCTGCTCGCTCATAACCGAGCAGGAAGCCAGCACTGCGCTCGGAACGGACCCCGGCCCCGGCGCTGCCGAATCGCAGGGAATCGCGACTTCATGCATGTTCGGCACCCCCCCGACAGTCCTGAACATCGCTCTCGTGCCTGACGGCGGCAAAGTTGCATACGAGCATGCGCTGGCCATCGCGAAGGCTCACCCACTGGTTACGATCAGCGGCGTCGGCGACGCGGCATTCGGCACCTTCAATAACACGATCGGCGCCATCGAGTTCTACAAAGGAAATGCGGTCGTCAGCATCCTGCTCTCAGTCCCCGGAGCGAGTGCGCAGTCGCAAGACACGGTTACGGTGCTGGCCAAGCTGGCTGCCGGGCGGCTGTAACGGGACGAGAGGCAGAGCTGTCGAATGGATCGGCGCTAACTGCGGGCGGACCGATCGTGCACGGTCACTAGGTAGCCGTCGAGGTCCTGGAAAACGAACGTCGTGCCGAACGGGCCATCAAATGGCTCCTGAACCACGACAGCACCAGCAGCAGCGACGGCCGTGTGAAGTGCAACCGCCTCTGGATCATGCAACCAAAGCGCGACGGCGTGCGGTGGGGAGAACGGGGCACGAGTGAGCCCGACGACCTCCTCGTAGAAGGTTGCCGCTTTCTCGAGGTCGCGTACTTGAAGGGGGATGAAATCTGGGCCGGTGACGGTCATGCTGGTTCTCCTATGTCAGTTTCCTTAGATGCGAGAGTGCCGCGCTTGCCCGCGGACTCGCAGCGTGCGTGAGCTCGCTGGCAGGATGAGCAGACGCCTCTGCTTCGCGGGCCGAATAGGGCGTCCCGCCCAAACGACACAGACGTCGGTGCACGAGTGCAGAATTGGCGCATGGCAGACGCACATGTGATCAAGCCGCTCACCGACGAAACCTATCCAGCATGGCTCGCCCTCGCAGAGAAGCACAACGGCGTCTGGGGCGGCTGCTACTGCTCCTATTTCCACGCCGACACCGCGGAGACCGTCAAGAGTGAATACGACGGGCCGACGTTCAAGCAGCGGCTCGTGCACGAGGGAGTCGCGCATGCGGCACTTGTGTTCGAGGACGACGCCGCCATCGCGTGGTGCGAGTACGGCAGCCCGGCCGAGCTTCCCGGGATCTACCATCGCAAGCAGTACGACGCCGGCGAGACCAATCCCGCGCCGTGGCGCATCACGTGCTTCTTCGTCGATCGTGACCACCGCCGTTCCGGCGTGGCCTACGAGGCTCTCGAGGGTGCGTTGAAACTGATTGCCAAAGCCGGCGGGGGCGAAGTGGTGTCCTTCCCGAACGAGCTTGAGCCCGGCAAGAAGACCTCGTCGTCATTCCTGCACAACGGAACCCGAGCCATGTTCGAGCAGGCGGGTTTCACCTTCGAGCGCCACATCGGCAAGAGCAAGACCGTAATGCGGAAGACGATCGGGGCGGACGGGCGCTGAGTTGCATTTGGGTCAGTGATTGTCATGCAAGTGCGGCGCCGGTCCGCGCGTCATTGTCAAGCCGTCGACCCCCACTGTCGGTCGCGCTACCTTGAGGTGGTCGGGATAGCGATTGGTGGCGACCATGATTTTCTATTCCGATCGCGGTCGTCGAGAGGATCCTCAGGGTGAAGCCGAATAGGCAGGAGTCCGCGACGCAAGGAGTTTCGCCGCAGCTGGATAAGGGGTCCGATCGCGAACCCGGATTTGTCGGCAAGAAGCGGTCGCCCGTAGCGCGCTTCTTCGGGGTCCTCGGACCGGGATTGGTGTCCGGGGCTGCGGATGATGATCCGTCGGGTATTGCAACGTATGCCCAGGCGGGTGCCACCTATTCCAACGGGATGCTGTGGACGGTGCCGTTCGTCCTGCCGTTGATGATGGCTGCGCAGGAGATCTGCGATCGGATGGCAGTTGCTACCGGATTCAGTCTGGGGAAACTCATCCGGCTGAAGTTTCGCCGCGGTGTTGTCATCACCATTGCTGTCCTCATCGTCGCCCTGATCTCGGCGAATTGTCTGAACCTGGCTGCAGATCTGAATGCGATCGGACAGGGCATGCAGTTACTGCATGCCGGTCCGGCCCCGTTGTGGAGTGCGATTGCGGGCATCGCTATTGTGGTGGCCCTGACCGCCGGGTCCTTCCAGATGATTGGCCGGATCTTCAAATGGTTGTGCATGATCCTGCTCGTTTATGTTGCAGTGCTGTTCTTCGCGCACGTGAATTGGGCCAGTGTTGGCCAGGGACTTCTGGCCTTCCATTTCCAATTCAAACCCGCCTATCTGGGTCTTGTGGTGGGAATCCTTGGCACCTCAATTTCGCCGTACATGTTCTTCTGGCAGTCAGCCCAGAGGATCGAGGAGCTGCGCGCGGAACCGTTGGAGGGAGACAAGGCGCCACCGCTGAAGGATCGCAGCGTCGTGGAAGCAAAACGACGTCTGAAGAACGGACGCGTCGACGTGTTTACGGGGATGGCGTTTTCGGTATTGATCATGTTCGCGATCATGGTTTCCACCGCCGCCACGTTGGGTGTGCACGGCAAAACGGTCACTAGCGCCGCGGAAGCTGCGCAGGCGCTCCAGCCCGTGGCCGGCAGCTACGCCAGTATCCTCTTCGCTGCCGGCTTCATCGGCTCCGGAGTTCTCGCCGTCCCGGTTCTCGCTGCCTCTGGCGCGGCAGGCTTGTCGGGTCTGTTGAACAAGGATTGGGGCCTGGATCGCAGCGTGCGGAAGGCGCCGTTCTTCTACGGTCTTCTTGGTGTTGGCATCATTTTGGGGACGGTGCTCGCCATCTTCGATACCAATCCAATTGGGCTACTCGTGCTTTCCGCGATCGTCAACGGCATTGCCGCAGGCCCCTTCCTGATCGTGATCATGCTGATCTCCCGCGACAAGAAACTCATGGGCAAGTACCGCAACGGCCATCTCGCCGCTACCCTCGGGTGGGCCACGACCGGGATTATGTGCGTCGCCGGCGCGTACGGGATCTGGTACACGATCTTCGGCGGGTAGTCGATCACAAGCCACGACTGTCATGTCGCTGGTGCCCGAGTTGGCTTAGCTCGTGACCTATGCGTCGCCTGAAGTCACGCGCGACGGGAGGATGGCCGAGATGGCGAGGGTTCGGTCGCTGATTCCCTCGGAGACCGAGCGAATGGTCAGGTTGTTACTACGGGCATGGGCTCGCAGCAGCGCGAAGGCCTCATCCATCGGAATAGAAAGAGAGTGGGAGATCATTCCTTTGGCCTGTTCGATAAGGATCCGACTGTCGAGGGCCCGGTGGAGCTGCTCGGCAACGATGTGTCCCTCGCGGATCATTCGTTCTTGAAGGA